>CAZJAS010000062.1:0-12015 GCA_964544135.1 uncultured Clostridium sp.
GTATACCAGTTCCATGCCCAACCCGTACCATAAGCATTTTCTAATTCTCTCTTTATGTCCCACGCCTCTGTTTTGTGCCACAAATGTGGTCATGGCAGACGCAATACTCTGTTCCGGTTGAAACACAAAATCATCCACTCTGTTCACTGCATTAAAGGCCGCTACCGCCGGAACACCCAAGGGATTTACAAAGCTTTGTATCAACACCTTTCCGATATTTAAGGTAATCTGTTGTAAGCCTGTGGATATGCTGTAATTTAAAATCTTTAATAATAATCCCATTTCTATTTTTAAATCCCTGATACGCAGTTTTAACAGCGGCTGCTTAAGCTGGATTAGTATCATACATAAGAAAGCGGATAGTCCCTGTGAAATAACGGTTCCCCACGCGGCACCCTCCACTCCATAGTTAAATTTCGTTACAAACAGCAAGTCCAACCCAATATTTAAACAGGAAGAAAATATCAAAAAAACCAAAGGGGTTCTTGCATCTCCAAGGCTGCGTAAAGCCGATGCACACACATTATATAGAAAGGTAAAGCATAAGCCAATCAGAATAATGCGCGAATAATTTACAGTCTCTTCCATAATTTCAGGAGGTGTGGATATCAATCTTAAAAATGCAGGCGCTAGGAAATAAAACAAAATAGAAAGCAGAAAAAACAGGCCGGTACCAAAAGACACCGCCGTACCAAACTCTTTTTTCAGCTTGCTTACATTACCCGTTCCATAACACTCGCTTAAAATAACCCCAATACCGTTACATGCACCCACAACAAAGAAAATAAGAACATTCATCATGGGATTTGCTACCCCGATCGCCGCTTGTGCCGCATCTCCCACAAATCTTCCTACAATCACGGAATCCGCAGCATTGTAGGTTAACTGAAACATATTACCAATCACAAGAGGAAGGGCAAACCTTGTCATATGACCGGCTATATTTCCCTTACGCATATCAAAACCTGCCATTTTAATCTTCCTCTTCTCTTTCTGACGGACTTCTTAAAAGTCTTCGCTTGTAGGCTCTTGAAAAGGTAGAATAGTCCCTAAATCCGGACTCATAGCATGCCTGGGTCGCAGTCATACCGGTTCTAATCAGGCTTTTTGCAAAGAGAACTCTTTTTTCTGTAATATATTGATGTATGGTATAACCTGTTTCCTCCTTAAACTGGCGCATCATATGAAACTTGCTGATATAAAAATGATCGGCAAGCTCTTCTATGGATAGACTCTCTGAAAGATGTTCTCCCACATAGCGGATGACATCAATCATTTTTTGATTAAAAGTAACCGCATGGTCAAAGCTTCCGTTACCGTCCACACAGCTTCTGTTTATTAATATCATAAGCTCCATAAAAAGTACATTTGCATAAAGCTTTGCAGCATATTGAGAGTTTTCCTGTCCGTTTTTTTCTATCTCTTCCACAATAGATAATATTCTGGTATTCAACATAGCAGGAAACCGCAAAACATCCGAGCCTTCTTTTTTGGCACATTCATAACAATATTCCAAATCATATTCCTGTGTTTTGTGTTTGTTTAAAAAATCACCTGAAATATAAAATACAACCCGCTCATAAGGCTCTTCAAAAGAAACCTCGGGTCTATGAATGGCTTCCTTATGAACTAAAACCATATCAAAGGGCTTAAGTTTATAGGATTTGCCCTCTATGGTATAAGTTACATTACCCCGTAAAAAGATGAGCAGCTTATAAAATTCATGATAATGATAGGAATAATCTCTCTTAACATTGTCCTTTATATGAAACATCTTAAAATCATCATATAGATAACCTTGCTTTTCATAATCGCTATTTTCAGGACCTTCCTTTTGCATACCTCATCTCCCTTTTAGAATTTTTCACTATAATAGCTTTTATAACCCTCACCGTAAATTTCTGTTGCACTGGTAACAATCATAAATGCCTCGGAATCCACTTCCTTCACTATTTTCTCTGCTTTGGGCGCAAGCTGTTTTCTGAGTACACACATAATAACTTTTTTATCCCTACCGCTATATGCACCCTGTCCGTTAACATGGGTTACTCCGATATCCAGCTCGGTCAGAATCCTTTCCGTGATTTTATCCGATTCATCGCTGATAATATAAATCAGCTTTGCTCCATCCCTTCCATACAGTACCAAATCCAATGTAAATGAGATTACAACAACTGTAATGCCTGCATAAAGCGCATTATCAATATCCCTAAAAACAATGGCGGAAATAGTCACTATGATGACATCGGTAACAAGAAATAAGGCCCCGGTCTTTATGTGAGGAAATTTGAGCCTCAGCAACTTGATCATAATATCCGTTCCCCCCGTAGTGGCGCCTGCTTTAAAAACACCGCCCAATCCTACCGCACACAAAACCGCACCGGCCAGAGCCGCTAAAAGAGGATCCGTAGTCAAGGCCTCCATTTTACCCAAAATGTCGGTAAACACAGAAATCAGTAATGTACAATAAACAGTAGACAAAATAAAGCGAATACCAAACTTCCACATCCCCAATATCAAAATAGGAATATTTATTACAAAAAATAAGATACCGGTACTCACATGAATGGTTCTGTTCAAAATAATGGCAATACCGGTCACACCACCGGGAGCAAGATTATTGGGGTCCAAAAAAAGACTGACCGCCACCGCATAACTAAAACAAGCCACCGTCATTAATAAATAATCAAATACCCATCTTTTTTTAGATTTATACTTCTTTGGTCTCTCTATTTTTGTCTGCATGCTCTTTCCTTTCTTATACTATACGTTTACCTGGGCAATTGGGAAACTTGTTTAAGGTGGCTCTACTCTCCATAATACTTTGGAATGCCATCTTTTTCTATGGAAATGAGACCATAAGGGATTCCTAAAAGCATGGAAGCTTTTGCTGAACATGCTTTTACACTTAGGGGCTCATTGGAATGGTTAGAAAAACCGGCTGACAAAGTATTATGGAGAGTAGAGCCCCCTTGGAAATGAGTTTCTCAATTTCCTAACTTTACTTTAGTAAATTATTACATCAATATCTTGAAGTAAAAAAGTCCGCATATATAGCATATGCGGATTTTATCAGTGTAGTCACACTTCTTTTAAAATTTAAATTATTGCCTGTACAATCTGTACCAGCTTGGGTTTATAGCCCTCCTTTTCCAAAGCAGCCATAATTTGGTGCTTATGCTGCGTTCCGAATGCTTCCATTGTAATACGCAGTTCCACCGCCGCATTTCGGTTGGTTGATACAAACTGATTGTGTTCGAGCTTAATTACATTGCCGCTTTCCCTGGCTACAATACCGGATACCTTGTACAGTTCTCCCGGTTTGTCAGGCAAAAGTACGGATAGTGTAAATACACGGTCTCTGAAAATGAGCCCCTGCTGCACCACGGAGGACATGGTGATAATGTCCATATTACCGCCGCTTAAAATAGAAACAATTTTCTTATTTTTTACATCCAGATGCTTTAATGCCGCTACCGTTAAGAGACCGGAATTTTCCACTATCATTTTATGGTTTTCCACCATATCCAGAAATTTAACCACCAGCTCCTCATCTTTTACCGTAATGATACCATCCAGATTTTTTAGTAAATAGGGAAATAATTTTTCACCCGGTGTTTTGACTGCAGTACCGTCCGCAATGGTATTGACACTGGGCAATGTTGTTATTTTTCCGGCTTCAAAAGACGCCTGCATACAGTTTGCACCTGCCGGTTCCACGCCGATTACCTTTATATTGGGGTTTAAATACTTAGCCAGAGCAGAAACACCTGTTGCAAGTCCCCCTCCTCCTACCGGAACCAGAATATAATCCACAAGAGGTAATTCTTTAAATATTTCCATAGCTATGGTGCCCTGTCCGGTTGCTACGGTTAAGTCATTGAAAGGATGAATAAAGGTATATCCCTTTTCCTTGGAAAGTTCATAAGCCTTTTCATAAGCCTCGTCATACACATCTCCAAAAAGCAGTACTTCTGCACCATAGCCCTTGGTGCGGTTTACTTTCATAAGCGGTGTGGTGGTGGGCATAACAATAATGGATTTTACACCATAACATTTTGCCGCATAGGCAACGCCTTGAGCATGGTTTCCTGCCGATGCCGTAATCACACCTTTCGCTCTTTGCTCTTCGGAAAGGGTACTCATGGCATAATAAGCACCTCTAACCTTATACGCACCTGTAAATTGCATGTTTTCAGGCTTCAAATATACTTTATTTCCTGTTTGCGCACTTAAATAGTCACTATATACCAGCTTTGTCTCTAAAGTAACCCTTTTTACCACCTCAGAGGCTTCTTCAAATTTTTCTAATGTTAACATCTTTTCTTCCATTTGTTTTCCTCGTTTCTATGTAAAAAACATAGCTCTTATATTTTGTCCATTGTACGCTTATATCTTAATAATGTCAAAATTAGTATCATCAAAATATTATGAATCAACTATATCAAAGAGAGCATTTACAAATTCTTCCGATTTAAACTTCTGCAAATCATCAATCGTCTCTCCCACACCGATATACTTAACCGGTACATTTAACTCCGACTGAATCGCCACCGCAATACCGCCTTTGGCCGTACCATCCATCTTGGTGAGGATAATACCGGTAAGCTGGGCAACTTGGCCGAATTCTCTGGCTTGTGCAAGTGCATTTTGTCCCGTTGTACCGTCTAATACAATCAAATTCTCCCGATGCGCATTGGGAAACTCTCTGTCAATGATACGGTTCATCTTTTTTAATTCTTCCATCAGATTCTTTTTATTATGAAGGCGCCCTGCCGTATCAATCAATAAAACATCTGCTTTTCTAGCTTTTGCCGCCAGCACCGCATCAAAAACAACGCTGGCCGGATCCGAGCCTTCTGCACCGCCGATCATATCCACGCCTGCTCTGTTTGCCCATTCCTTTAATTGCTCGCCAGCCGCTGCGCGGAAAGTATCCGCTGCCGCAATCAGCACCTTCCTGCCCTTGTCCTTTAGCTTGCCGGCTAATTTCCCAACGGAGGTTGTTTTACCCACACCATTTACACCGATTACCATGATGACAGACTGTTCCTTTTCAAAATCATAGGCAGCCTCCTGAACCTGCATCTGTTCCTTGATGCTCTCTATCAGTAACTTCTTACATGCGGATGGTTCTTTAATATGCTGCTGCTTTACCTCTTTTTTTAGACGCTCCACGATTTCCATGGTTGCATTCACGCCTATATCACCCATGATGAGAATTTCTTCTAATTCTTCATAAAAATCCTCGTCAATGGCTGAAAATCCGCTAAATACAGAATCGATTCCGTTTACAATATTATCTCTGGTCTTTTGCAGACCTGATTTAAGTCTTGAAAAGAACCCCTTCTTTTCTTCACTCATAAAAGAGCCTCCTTGTTTAATCTTCCAAATCCTTATCTATCAGATTAACGCTGACAAGGGTTGATACCCCCTTCTCCTGCATTGTGATACCATAGAGTCTGTCTGCCTTTTCCATGGTGCCTCTTCTATGGGTAATCACAATAAATTGTGTGTTCTTTGTCAGCTTATGTAAGTATTTCGCAAAACGGGCCACATTAGATTCATCCAGTGCGGCTTCAATTTCATCTAAAAGACAGAACGGGGAAGGTTTTAAGTTTTGTATTGCAAATAACAAAGCAATCGCAGTCAATGCCTTCTCTCCACCCGAGAGCTGCATCATATTCTGAAGTTTCTTTCCCGGGGGCTGTGCAATAATACGTATGCCTGCTTCCAGAATGTCTTCATCCTCCATCAGCTCTAAGCTTCCCTTTCCGCCGCCGAAGAGTTCCTTAAACACTTTATCGAACTCCTTGTTTATCTCACTGAACTTTTCATTAAACTGCTTTCTCATAGCCGCGTCCAATTCGATAATGATGCCTTCCAGCGTCTTCTCAGCCTCCACTAAATCATCATGCTGGGTTTTTAAGAAAGTATATCTCTCCATTAAATTTTTATAATCTTCAATGGCATTGACATTCACATCTCCCAGCTTTTTAATCTGCTCTTTTAAGACATTGATCTCCCGCTTCATTGCTGGTAAATCAGTCATTTTTTCATCCCGGATTGATGAAGCATCCGAAAGGGTGATTTCATATTCATCCCACATATAATTTATCTGGGACTCCATGGATTCTTCCATTTTTTCATGCTGGGTATGTAAACGGTAAACCTCTTTATCCAATGCTGCCATTTGCTCTGCCAGCTCTTCCCGTTCTTTAAAGAAATTTTTCTGCTTTTTAGTCAGCTCTTCTTTTCTGGTAATATAATCCGTAAGTGCCTGCTTCGATTCTGTCTGGGAGCTATAGGAAAGTGCTATGGTTTTTTCAATTTCTAAGATATTACGGCTCTTTTCTTCTATATGAAGAAGATTTTCCTCCAGTCCTTCCTCTATTTCTTTCAGCTCGGCAGTGTATTTTGAGATTTCTCCATTGATACGATCCACATTCTGCTGATGGAATTCTTGGGTTTGGAGCATTTTTTCCATTTTCATATCCCATTCGGATACTTTGGCAGATTCTTCCGTTTCTTTTTGTCGCTGTACCTCAAGCTCCTTCTGGAATGTTGCAATTTGAATCTCCTCGGATTTCTCCAGCTCTTCGGAAGCAGCTAATTCAGCCGTGATTTCTTCCTTGCTGTTTTTAATATCTAAAACCTGTATTTCAATTTCTTTTTCTTCATTCTTTAGGGAACGTGAACCTTCTTCTGCCTCTACCATGCGCTCTCTTGCGGTTTCCACATTCAGCCTTGCAGTATTTTGCTCAATTATTTTTTTCTGAATTTCAGCCTTTATGTTTTCAAGCTTCATACGGGTTTTATTACGCTTTTCTTTGGCATTTACAATTTCTGCATTAAGCTCTAGCACCTTATCTGCCAGCATTTTTACCTTTTTATCCAGTTCCTCCATTTCCCGTCGTCTGCCCAAGAGATTACTGTTATGCTTAAATGCACCTCCGCTAATGGCACCACCCGGCACTAAAAGCTCTCCATCAATGGTAACAATGCGGATACTATAATTAAACTTACGGGCAATCTTTACGGCATTGTCCACATGATCCACTACCACAATACGACCCAGCAAGGATTTAGCCACATTCACATATGCCTGATCAATCTCTACCAATTCATCCGCCATGCCGATTACACCTTTTTCCTTAAGTGCTTCGCTATTCTTAAATGGCTGCGGATTTTTAATGCTGGTAAGGGGCAAAAAGGTTGCTCTTCCCAGCTTGTTTTTCTTTAAATAGCCAATCATTTTCTTGGCTGTTTCCTCATCCTTTGTAACAATGTTCTGGATATTACCGCCGAGCGCCGTTTCAATGGCGGTTTCATACTTTGCATCCACCTTGATAATATCTGCAACCACACCGATAATACCTGCTTCGGTGTCCTTTTGCTCCATTACCTTCTTAACACTGCCGCCATATCCTTCATAGCGTTCCGTTAAATCGGATAGAGCTTCCAGTCTTGATTTTTCCTGATGGTATTGCTCCTGCGCCTCTCTTAAAGAAGCATCACTTTTTATTAATATTTCACGAATGCCTAAAAGCTCTTTATCCATGCTTTTAGCTTGTCCGTTCATTTCAGAAAGAGCATCCGTAGCCGTCTCAAACTGTTCCGTTAATTGTTTGATTGTTTCTTCCTGCGTTACTTCTTCTGATTTTACCTTTAATAATCTGGAGATTAATTCCGCCTTTCTGATGGCTATCTGCTCCAACATAGTATCATAGCGTCCCAGCTTGGATTTGATAGTGGCACGCTGGTTTAACTCACCGATAATAGTATTTTTACTGCTCTCTATACGGTCATTTAGTTCCTGAATATTATTTTGCACCTGTTCTAAAAGTGCTTTTACTTCATTTCTGGAAGCCGTGATATCCGCTACCTGCCCATCAATCGCCTTCTTTTCATCAAGTATTTTATCTTTATCAACCTTCTTTGCATCAATATCTGCCTGCACATTCTTCTGACGGTTCTTAAAATGCTGCTTATTATCTTCTGCGGAATGAATCTGCTCCTTTAAGACATTAATCTCACCCTCAAGCTTTCCGCTTAGAACACTGGTATCTGTAAGATTGGTTCTGGATTCTTCAATCGAAGCCTCCAATCCTTCTAATTCGGATTGGACCTTTTCATATACCTCCCTGATACTTTCATATTCTTTACCGGTAACCTCTAAATTCATCTGAGCTATTTTATATTTTTCATCAATGTTAGCCAGCTGTTCTTTTAAACGGTTATGCTCTAGTAAAAACATATTCACGTCCAGTGTTTTTAATTCTTCTTTCTTTTTTAAATAAACCTTTGCTACTTCGGATTGCTTTTCAAGTGGCCCTACTTGCTTTTCCAGTTCTAAAAGTATATCGTTAACGCGCACAAGATTACCTTTTTCGTCGTCCAGTTTTTTTTGTGCCGCATTTTTTCTACGCTTAAATTTAACAATACCGGCTGCCTCGTCAAAAAGCTCCCTGCGATCTTCCGGCTTACCGCTTAAGATTTTATCAATCTGTCCCTGCCCGATAATGGAATAACCCTCTTTACCGATTCCTGTATCATAAAACATTTCATTTACATCCCTGAGCCTGCAGGGGGATCCATTGATCAGATATTCACTTTCGCCGGAACGGTAGATTCTTCTGGCAATCGTCACCTCATCATAATCTATAGCAAGATGATGATCGGCATTATCCAGTGTGATTGCCACATAAGCATAGCTTAAGGGCTTTCTTGTTTCTGTTCCCGAGAAAATGACATCCTGCATGGAAGCACCGCGAAGCTGTTTTATTCTCTGCTCCCCCAGAACCCAGCGCACGGCATCCGCAACATTGCTTTTACCGCTTCCGTTGGGTCCTACAATTCCGGTAATCCCTTTATGAAACTTAAATGTTATTTTATTTGCAAATGATTTAAATCCATATACTTCAATACTTTTAAGATACATGTATCTTACTCCTTCCTGCCTGAATTCTTAATTCCAAGCAGTGCTTCATAAGCTGCCTGCTGCTCCGCAGCCTTTTTTGTTCTTCCGCTCCCCTTACCCAACACAAGATTCTCCATGATGATTTCAACCACAAAAATTTTATTATGTTCCGGTCCGGATTCTTCCACCAGCTTATAGTGAAATTCCTTTTTCTGATTTCCCTGAATATATTCCTGTAGATTAGTCTTGCTGTCATAAAACAACTGCTTATTTTCCAAATCGGAAAGGATAAAACGATCTATGAAGGTTTTGGCCGTATCTAATCCGTTATCCAAATAAATAGCACCAATTACAGCCTCCATTACATCGGAGGTAATAGAATCCCTCTCTCTTCCGCCCGTAGCCTCCTCACCTTTTCCCAATTGCAGAAAGCTGCCTATTTCTAAATCCTTTGCACAAAAGGAAAGAGCCTGCTCACAGACCATGGACGCACGCATTTTACTCAGCTCTCCTTCCGTTATTTCAAGATGCTTATGATAAAGGAAGTCACTTATTACAAGCTCTAACACCGCATCTCCTAAAAATTCCAGCCGTTCATAATGCTTTTGTTTGTTAATCTTCTGCTCATTGGTATAGGAGCTGTGTGTAATTGCCTGCATTAATAATGTTTTGTCCTTAAAGCAATAACCGATTCTGTTTTCCAAATCTTCCAGTGTATATCCTTCCAACATAAAATATCCTTTCAATCCCAGAAAATAAACAAAGTATTCCCGATACCGTTTCTTCCAGGTTTACACGGCATACAGGAATACTCGTTAAAGTTTATAAGCAAACTAGCTATTGATTGCATTTTTAATCATCTCTACCGCTTCTTCCACCGTTGAAATCTTTTCTGCCTTTTCCGCCGGAATCTCAATATCAAATTCCTCCTCAATACCCATAATAATCTGGAAAACATCCAAAGAATCAGCACCAAGGTCATCCATAAAAGTTGATTCCATTGTAATTTCTTCGGGATCCACATTCAGCACTTCTGCTATCACTTTTTTAAGCTTTTCAAGTTCCATACATAAAATCCTTCTTTCCTAATCTTCTAATGTAATCTTTTCTTTTATTTTATCTTTAATTTTCTGTTCTTTAAATGTAACGCATTGCAATATAGAATTCTTAACTTCGGTTGCCTTGGCACTGCCATGTGTTTTTACGACCAAGCCGTTTAAGCCCAACATAGGTGCTCCCCCATATTCTTGTAGATCAAAGGCTTTAAGTGTTTGCTTCAATGCAGGTTTTACTAAAAGGGCACCTATTTTACTTCGCAGGCTTCCCATCATGCCGCTCTTTACTTTTTTAATCAGAGTTGCACCCACACCTTCATATAATTTTAGAATAATATTACCCGCAAAAGCTTCGCAAACTATAACATCCGCCACTCCCGCCGGAATATCCCTTGCCTCCACGCTGCCGATGAAATTAATGTCCGGGCAATTTTTTAAAAGGGGAAAGGTTTCCTTTACCAGTGCATTTCCTTTTTCTTCCTCTGCACCGATATTTACAATACCTACTCTGGGATTTTTCACTCCCATAACACTTTCCATATATACAGAGCCCATTTTAGAAAACTGCACCAAATGAGAAGGTCTTGCATCTACATTCGCACCGCAGTCTATCAATAAAGAGGCACCGTTTTCCGTAGGAATTAATGGTGCAAGGGGTGTTCTCTCCACACCCTTAATACGTCCCACAATAACCTGTCCGCCTACTAATACCGCCCCTGTGGAACCGGCCGATACAAAAGCATCGCAGGTACCTTCCTTTACCATATACAAAGCCTTTACCAAGGAAGAATCCTTTTTGCGACGTATCGCCATGACCGGCGGTTCTGACGTCTCAATTATTTCCTCTGCATGTACTACTTCTACCTGGGCTGCATCATATGTATATTTTGCAAGCTCTTTCTGCATGGCTTCTTCTTTACCTACCAGAAAAACTTTTACACGTTTTTCGACGTTTACCGCCTCAATAGCACCCTTAATAATTTCTCCGGGTGCATTGTCGCCGCCCATGGCATCTACCGCTACATTTACCATCTCTGCCATTCTGTTATTTCCTTTCCCTTAAGTTCCTTTTTTACTATACTAGACGAATATGCAAAAATCAAGTCAAAAAAAGACTTTACGCAGTTTTTTGGGTAAGCCACTTTTCGAATACTAAAAGATGCTTTATAAGCGTAATAAAAAACGCATGATATAATATAAAATCAGCAGATGCACCGGATAAAAGGCATAAAAAATATATTTCAGGCTCATCCCCCTTTTTCCGTTGTATAAATAGATGGGTATAAAAGCAAAAATTGCAGCCGCGGATTTAAAGCAAAAAGCAATACCGCCCGCAATCATCTGATGTATTCTATTATATCGGAATATATAGATAATCGTGATGCATATAACTCCGAAGGCTTTATAATCCGTATTCATAAAATACGCCAAGCCTATTCCGGCAAATAGCGCAAGCAGATATAATATTTCCTTTATTATCTTTCTCACCTCTAGCTTTTCTTCAATTGCCTTGAAAGAAATCATAACCAAAAGACCTATCAGTAAGGTGAAAAATACATTTTGATAACTCGGATAAAGGAGTTTTCCGGAAAAGGCCAGATTAAATGGAATTTCTGAAATGATTGCAAACAATCCCAGTCTGATTGCATATCGTTTTACATTTCGGGTATGAACAAAACCTTCTACCAATAGAAAGCAAAAAATAGGAAATGCTATGCGCCCTATGGTACGCAGTAAGGAATAAATCCCGTAGAGGTCGTCCTCCATATAAAGATTTCCGCTCCTTTGAATCATGACAGGTGCAATCACTACAGCCCCTATATGGTCAATCAGCATAGTGATGATTGCTATTATCTTTAATGTACTGCCGCTGATTCCTCTTTTTTGTGTAGTTACCGGTTGTTTATCTATAATATCCACTTTTTCCCCCTCTCAAGACCATTTAATGCCTAATTATAAATGTTTTTACCACTAACTGTCAATAATACCCAATCCGGCCCATCATAATACCGTCATCCAAATTTTACCGGTTTATCTTTA
>CAZJAS010000063.1:0-11710 GCA_964544135.1 uncultured Clostridium sp.
ATAATGCTAGAATTTTAACGATGGAAAAGGATAGATCTATATTTAAAGGGGAAATTTGGATTAAAAATGACAAAATAGTATATGTGGGAGAAGGCGGTAAACTGGAACGTTTCTGGAAGGAAGAAAAGGAAATCTGCATTATCTGGGATCAAGAAATAGATTGTGAAGAGAATCTATTACTGCCGGGCTTTAAAAATGCACATACCCATTCCGGCATGACATTTTTGCGCTCCTATGCAGATGATCTTGAATTAGATAAATGGCTGTATGAAAAAGTTTTTCCCATGGAAGAAAAGCTGGAAGATGAAGATATCTTATATTTAGTCAAGCTGGCTGTTTTAGAGTATCTAACAAGCGGAGTCACCTCGATATTTGATATGTACCTGAAGCCGGATATGACGGCAAGGGCTTGCATGGATATGGGTATGCGCTGTGTACTGGTGAGCGGAGTAAATGATTTCACATCATCTGTGGAACAGATGGAAGAGGAATATTGCAGATGGAACAATTCATCCCCTCTAATCAGCTATCAGCTTGGTTTTCACGCGGAGTATACCTGTCCTAAACCGCTGTTAAAACAAATAGCGTCCCTTGCACATAAACTTCGTGCTCCGGTATATACCCATATGAATGAAACAGCCAAAGAGGTGGCAGGGTGTAAAAAGAGATATAATATGACACCACCCATGTTTTTAGATTCTCTTGGTATGTTCCAGTTTGGCGGAGGCGGCTATCATTGTGTTCATATGACAGAGGATGATATGCGGATATTTATTAAGAGAGGATTGTATGTTATTACCAATCCCGGTTCCAATACGAAACTGGCAAGCGGCATTGCACCCATATCTACTTTTATAAAGAAGTCTATACCCATTGCAATCGGCACGGATGGTCCGGCCAGTAATAATTGCCTGGATATGTTTAGAGAGATGTTTCTGGTAACGGGACTTGCAAAGCTGAGGGAAGAGGACCCGGCTTGCGTGGACGCCTTGGAGGTACTTAAAATGGCCACGGTAAACGGGGCAAAGGCCATGCAGCTTAATAATGCTGATGTGCTGGCTAAGGGAAAGCTTGCGGATATTATTATGATAGATTTAAAGCAGCCGAATATGCAACCCATACATAATATCGGTAAAAATCTTGTATATAGCGGCAGCAAACAAAATGTAAAAATGAATATGATAGGCGGTCGGATTCTGTATATGGACGGGAAGTTTTATGTAGGTGAAGAGCCATCAAATATTTATAGAGAGACAGAAAGGATTGTGAATCGCCTAACAAGGTAATTCTATAATTAGGTAGGACAGAATGGAGTATGTAGTATTTAGTTTTTTTATAGCCGGTTTAATAGGAATAATGCTTTTAAAAGGATTTTATGATGAATATAAGGATAAAAAGAAATTAATATACAGGCTTCGTAACCAGTACGGAGAAATGCAGAAAAAAGAATACCGACTCGAGCAATATGAATCTATTTCACGCTATTTTACCCGTCATCCCAAGCAGGGTCAGATTGATGATATTACCTGGAATGATTTAAGTATGGATGATGTATTTAAAAGAATGAATGATACTTATTCCTCTGCCGGTGAAGAGATGCTTTATTATACTCTTAGAACACCCCATTTTTCAGATGAAGGGCTTGGGCATTTAGAGGATATCATACAGTATTTTGTTAAGAACCCGGAAAATAGGGTAAATATGCAGTATTTATTTTATAAATTAGGATACACAGGACGTTTTTCCTTATATGATTATCTGGACAATCTGGATATTTTAGGTGATAGGAAGAATATAAAGCATTGGATATTTAATTTACTTTTTATACCCAGTATTGTATTATGTTTTTTTAAACCTGCCGTCGGTGCTCTGTGTTTGGTAGGACTAATGTTATTTAATATGATTACCTATTTCAAAGACAAGAATGAAATCGACCCATACATTACTAGTTTTTCGTATATCATGCGCCTGATGAATATTTCTGAGAAGGTAGAAGGAATAAAGCTGGATGCTGTTATGGATGCAGAAAAAGAGCTTTTACACAAGCATAGGAAACGCTTAGGCCGATTTAAAAGGGGTTCATTTTGGTTAATGTCTTCTGGAAGGATGTCCGGATCCGGCAGCCCGCTGGATATTATTTTAGATTATTTCAGGATGACATTTCATCTGGATTTAATGAAATTTAACTCTATGCTGCAACAGGTCAAGGAACATATAGAAGATGTAAATATCTTGTTTTCTACATTAGGATACCTTGAAACAGCGATTACGATTGGTGCTTACAGGTTGTCACTTGGCGGGGAATATTGCATCCCTGTTTTAAAGAAGGACAAGCAGATGCAGATTTCTGCAAATGAAATCTACCACCCCTTGATTGATCGTCCTGTTAAAAATTCCATCAAGGAGGACAAGGGAGTATTACTGACCGGCTCCAATGCTTCCGGCAAATCCACATTTTTAAAAACAATGGCTTTGAATGCTATTTTTGCGCAGACAATTCATACGGTTCTTGCAGATTCTTATGAGGGTAATTATTTTCATATTTGCTCCTCCATGTCTCTGCGTGATGATTTGGCCGGCGGAGAAAGCTATTATATTGTTGAAATTCGGGCAATTAAAAGGATACTTGATTTAACATTAGGAGGAGAAAAGGTACTCTGTTTTGTGGATGAGGTGCTCAGAGGAACCAATACGGTAGAAAGGATTTCAGCTTCTACCGAAATTTTAAAAAGTCTCTCTTCCGATCATGTAATGTGCTTTGCTGCCACCCATGATGTGGAGCTGACGGATATATTAGAGGATGAATATCATAATTATCATTTTAAAGAAGAAATTGTAGACAATGATGTACATTTTAATTATAAATTATTAAATGGTAAAGCAACCTCAAGAAATGCGATTAAGCTTTTAGCTGTAATGGGCTATGACAATAAGATTATTGAAAATGCAAATAAGCGTGCGGAAGATTTTATGCAGACCGGAAATTGGAGGTAAGAGATGAAAGTAACCTTGTTTACGGACGGCGCCGCCAGAGGTAATCCGGAGGGACCCGGAGGATATGGAGCCATATTGCAGTATGTGGATGGGAAGGGTGTTCTGCATGAAAGACAGTTTAGTGCAGGCTATAAAAAAACAACTAACAACCGTATGGAGTTGATGGCAGTCATTGTAGGAATGGAGGCATTGACAAAGCCCTGTGAAGTGGTGGTAGTATCCGATTCCAAATATGTAACCGATACCTTTAATAAGAATTGGATGGATGGATGGCTAAAAAATAATTGGAAGACCAGCACGAAGAAACCGGTTAAAAATAAAGAGCTTTGGCAGCGTTTACTTGCGGCTATGAAATCTCATCAGGTAAGCTTTGTATGGGTAAAGGGACATGATGGGCACCCGGAAAATGAAAGATGTGATATCTTGGCAACCAATGCGGCAGATGCGGATATACTGCTTGACGATGACGGCGGCGCATTGTTATAATTATGATTAATCAAGAAAGGTAATTAAAATATGATAGCATTTATAAATTCATTTTTAAATTATATAATAATTTTAGTAATTATGGCTGCTGTCGCAGGGCTGGGTATTTTTATAGGCATAACCTTACGTAAGAAAAAGAACGAGAAAAAGGTTGAGGACAGCAATTAAAAATAAAGAAATGCCGTCTGGGACGGCATTTTTAAGTTTGCGCACTGCCGATTTTTATACAGGTAAATAATAAGGATGGAAATAATATGCGTTATGATGTAATTTTATGGGATTTGGACGGTACACTATTGGACTTTTATTATGCCCAGCATTATGCAATAAAAAAATGCTTGGAGGAGATAGGAGTTACGGCAACAGAAGAAATGATAGAGCGATATTCTCAAATCAATGAAAAATGGTGGAAGGGCCTTGAGACCGGAGAAGTCAGTAAAGAACAGCTCCTAACAGGGCGTTTTTTAGAATTGTTTTCCGAGTATAATATTGTCTGCAATGATGTAGATGGCTTTCGAAAATGTTATGAGGAGTATCTGGGGGATGTCTATCTCTATATTGATGATTCACTGGAAATCTGTAAGAGCCTGATGGGAAAATGCAGGCAGTTTATTGTGACAAACGGTTTAGCTTCTACTGCTGTAAAAAAGCTAAAGCTATCCGGATTTTATGACATTATGGAGAAAATATTTATATCGGAGCAATTGGGTGCACCGAAGCCCCAATCCATTTTCTTTGACAAGGTATTTGAAAGCATACCGGAGGTTCCAAGGGATAGGATATTAATTGTGGGTGATTCCTTAAGCAGTGATATACTTGGAGGGAGCAGGGCAGGAATTGTAACCTGTTGGTATAATCCGACAGAAGAAATCAATACAACGCAAGTTAAAACTGATTATAACATAAAACATTTAAGCGAAATATATAAAATTATGGAAGAATAGACATGAAAACACTGAAATAAATGCCGTCAAAGTCTGACGGATTGAGGGAGTATATATGCCGAAGTCACCAAACCAGAAATTAAAACTCTTTTATATTCTTCAGATGCTAAGAGATAATACGGATGAAAACCATGTGCTGAGTACACAGGATATTATTAGAAGGCTTGCGGACAATGATATCAAAGCGGAAAGAAAAACCATTTACGATGATATGGAATGTCTTGTGGATTATGGATATGATGTCATATTGAAAAAGGGAAAGGCAGGCGGGTATTATTTAGCGGGCAGGGAGTTTGAATTGGCGGAATTAAAGCTTTTGGTAGATGCCATACAGGCCTCCCGCTTTATCACGGTTAAAAAATCCAGGGAGCTGATTAAAAAACTGGAGATGCTGGTAAGCAGGCATCAGGCAGTGCAGCTTAGGCGTCAGGTCTATGTAACGGACCGTGTAAAGACGGAAAATGAAAGAATTTATTATAATGTGGATACCATATATAATGCAATATCTGAAAATGTTAAAATATCTTTTACCTATCTGGAATGGAGTCTTTCCAAGGAACTGAAGCCTAAGAGAAACGGGGAAAAATATTCAGTGAGCCCTTGGGCTCTTATCTGGGAGGATGAAAACTATTATCTTGCGGCTTTTGACAGCGCAGCGGAATGTATGAAGCATTACCGGGTGGATAAGATGGGGGATGTAAGTCTGAGCCGGGCAGAACGAGAGGGCAGGGAGCAGTTTGAAAAAACCAATCCTGCAGAATATGCCAAGCAGACCTTTGGAATGTTCGGCGGAGAAGTAGAGATGGTTACCCTGCAATTTGAAAATCGTCTCATAGGCGTGGTTTTGGATCGATTCGGTAAGAATACGGATATTAAAAAAGGAGAAGCCGGTCACTTTAGCGTAAGGATCAAGGTTGCGGTGAGCGGTCAGTTTTTCGGATGGTTGGCAGGTGTAGGAAGTGGAACTGTGATTATATCTCCGACACATGTAAAGGATAAATATAAGGATTGGCTGAGTGATATTCTTAATAAACAAGGTGATTGAATAAATATATGAAAAAGGAAGAAAGATAATGCAGGCAGCAAAGCGGATGCAGGAGTTGGAAAACGGTATTTTTCAGGTCCTCAATGACAAAAAGAATCAATTGGAAGAACAGGGAAAGAAGGTATATAATCTGTCGGTGGGAACACCGGATTTTCAACCGGCACCCCATATTATGGAAGCTGTGGCAAGGGCGGCGGAAAGACCCGAAAATTACAAATATGCATTAGTGGATTTACCCGAGCTGACAGAAGCGGTGCAAACTAAGTTTATAAACAGGTATGGCGTATCGCTTGAGAAGGATGAAATCATGAGTGTATACGGTTCCCAGGAAGGAATTTCTCATATCGGGCTATCTATGTTTAATGAAGGAGATATTGTACTGGTACCGGATCCGGGCTATCCTATTTTCTCGATCGGTCCTTTTTTGTCGGGTGCGAAGGTAGAAACTTATGAGCTGATTCCTGAACATGATTATCTGCCTGATTTAAAAGAAATTACGAAAAAGTACGGTAAAAGGATAAAGAGTATGATAGTATCCTATCCGCTCAATCCCATAGGAAAATGTGCGACCATAGACTTTTATGAGGAATTAATCAAATGGGCTGGCAGTAATGATATTCTGATTATTCATGATAATGCTTACTCGGATATTATTTACGATAATAGGACAGGGATTTCCATACTTTCTGTTCTCGGTGCAAAAGAAACCTGTGTAGAATTTTATTCCCTCTCAAAATCCTTTAACTATACCGGAGCCAGAATGGGATTTCTGGTCGGTAATAAAGAAGTCATAGCTGCTTTTAAAAAACTGCGTTCTCAAATAGATTACGGTACCTTTTTACCGGTACAATATGGTGCGATTGCTGCATTGACCGGACCGGATACGATGGTGAAGGAGCAATGTAAAAAGTATGAAGAAAGAAGAAATGCGCTTTGTGACGGTCTGACAGAGATCGGATGGAAAGTAGAGCGGAGTGAAGGCACCATGTTTGCTTGGGCAAAAATACCCCAAGGTTTTACGGATGATATGGATTTTGTAATGAAGCTGCTAAATGAAACAGGAGTCCTATGTACTCCGGGAAGCAGCTTTGGAAAAAGAGGACAAGGTTATGTTCGTTTTGCCCTGACTCTGCCTGCCAAAACCATTAAGGCGGCGGTAAAAGCCATTGGAGACAGCGGTATGATTACTAATAAAATATAATACAAATTTTCCCTTTTATTTTTGTATATAATTATGAGATACACACATTGACTTTTTCTTTTGCTTTTCATATACTAGATGTATACCACAAAATATAGACTAGCAGCTGCGATTTTATACTATATATAGTGAAATGGAGCATATTCAAGTCAGTGACGTTTATGCTTAGAAATTGATGGGAGGAATTAAGATGAGTAATACCGTAGAACAAAATGGTGAGGATACTATAGATTATAGTACCGAGTTTAAGACTAAAAAGAATGTGAAGATGATAAAGAAGGATGGCAGCCGAGAAGCTTTTAATGTGCAGAAAGTAGTGGATGCAGTGGGTAAAAGTGCATATCGAGCGCTTACCAAATTCACTACAGAAGAAAAAAAGCATATCTGCCAATATGTGGTAGATAAGGTGGACGAACTGGGTCAAGACGAGGTTCCCATTCCTGTTATGCATAATATAGTAGAGAGCGCTTTGGAGCAGGTAAAACCGATTGTGGCAAAAAGCTATCGGGATTACCGCAATTATAAGCAGGATTTTGTACGCATGTTGGACGATGTTTATAAAAAAAGTCAGTCCATTATGTATATAGGAGACAAGGAGAATGCCAATACGGATTCCGCACTGGTTTCCACCAAACGAAGTCTTATTTTTAATCAATTAAACAAAGAATTGTATCAGAAGTTTTTCATGACTACGGAGGAGATCCAAGCATGCCGTGACGGCTATATCTATGTACATGATATGTCGGCAAGAAGAGATACCATGAATTGTTGTCTTTTTGATGTGGAAAATGTATTGTCCGGTGGCTTTGAAATGGGTAATATCTGGTATAATGAGCCCAAGTCGCTGGATGTAGCCTTTGACGTAATCGGTGATATTGTGCTTAGTGCCGCAAGTCAGCAGTATGGCGGTTTTACAGTACCCAGTGTAGATAATATTTTAGAGCCTTATGCTGAAAAATCATATAAAACTTATGTAGATAAATATACTCGTCTCGGTATCGCTCCCGACAGGGTGGAAGCGGAAGCGTATGCGGATGTTGTCAGAGAATTTGAACAGGGTTTCCAGGGCTGGGAGTACAAATTTAATACAGTGGCCAGCAGCCGTGGAGATTATCCCTTTATTACGGTAACGGCAGGAACGGGCACAGGCCGTTTTGCCAAATTGGCAACCATTTCCATGCTGAATGTGCGGAGACGCGGGCAGGGTAAAAAGGGCTGTAAAAAACCGGTGCTCTTTCCTAAGATTGTATTTTTATATGATGAGAACCTGCACAAACCGGGTAAGCCTTTAGAGGATGTGTTTGAAGCCGGAGTAAAATGCTCTGCAAAGACCATGTATCCGGATTGGTTGAGCCTTACAGGAAAGGGTTATGTTGCAAGTATTTACAAGCAGTATGGAAAAGTGATTTCTCCTATGGGCTGTCGTGCCTTCTTATCTCCATGGTATGAAAGGGGCGGTATGCATCCCCAGGATGAAAAAGATACACCGGTCTTTGTTGGCCGTTTTAATATCGGTGCAGTTTCCCTGCATTTGCCCATGATTTTAGCAAAGTCAAGACAGGAAGGCAGAGACTTTTATGAAGTATTGGATTACTATTTGCAGTTAATCAGGCAGCTTCATATCCGTACCTATGCATATTTGGGAGAGATGTATGCTTCCACCAACCCTCTGGCTTATTGTGAAGGCGGCTTTTTGGGCGGTAATTTAAAACTTACAGATAAGATTAAGCCCTTGCTTAAATCCGCAACAGCAAGCTTTGGCATCACCGCATTGAATGAACTTCAGGAGCTCTATAACGGTAAGTCCCTTGTGGAGGACGGACAGTTTGCGGTAGAGGTAATGGAACACATCAATGCTAAGATCAATGAGTTTAAAGAAAAAGACGGCAATCTCTATGCTATTTACGGAACACCGGCTGAAAACCTCTGCGGTCTTCAGATAAAGCAGTTTAGAAATAAATACGGTATTATCGAAGGCGTTTCTGACAGGGAATATGTAAGCAATTCTTTCCATTGTCATGTTGCGGAGGATATTACTCCCATTCAGAAGCAGGATTTGGAAGAAAGATTTTGGAATTTAAGTAATGGCGGCAAGATACAATATGTGAAGTATCCCATTGATTACAATATTGAAGCGATTAAAACACTGATTCACAGGGCTATGGATATGGGCTTTTATGAAGGGGTGAACCTCTCTCTGGCATACTGTGATGACTGCGGGCATCAGGAATTGGAGATGGATGTATGTCCTGAATGCGGAAGCGATAACTTGACCAAGATTGAACGTATGAACGGTTATTTATCTTATTCCAGGGTTCATGGAGACACCAGGCTCAATGATGCAAAGATGGCTGAAATTGCAGAAAGGAAAAGCATGTAAGAATGAGATATCACAATATAACGAAGGATGACATGTTAAACGGAGACGGCCTTCGGGTAGTGCTTTGGGTTGCAGGCTGTTCCCATTGCTGTGAACAATGTCATAATCCCTCAACATGGGATACCAATGGCGGTCTTTTATTTGATGCTGCCGCAAAACAGGAAATATTTGAGCAGTTGGATAAGGATTATATATCAGGCATTACGTTTTCAGGCGGTGACCCTCTGCATCAAGCTAATCGGCTGGATGTAAGAAATTTAATGGCGGAAATAAAAGAAAAGTATCCCGATAAAACCATCTGGTTGTATACGGGGGATTCCTGGGAGGATATTTTGCATTATCCCATGATGCAGTATGTGGATGTGTTGGTGGACGGTGAATTCCATTATGAAGAGCTGGATGCAAGACTTCTATGGAAGGGAAGCAAGAATCAGCGGGTAATTGATGTGAAAGCAACGCTGCAGCAGCCCAATACCATGGTTCCCATACTACATAGTGAGGATTATGCAAAATAAGGAGACAGATATGCAAAGGATAGCACAGTTTTTTAAAATAAGCAGGCAGAATTTTGTAAAGGCAGTATGTGAGGATTTTCCCGATTATACCGAACAGGATGCCAATGATATATATGATTCCATCAAACTTCCCAATCGTGCCACAAGAGGGAGTGCCGGATATGATTTCTATGCACCGTTTTCCTTTGTGCTGCCACCGGGAAGCACGATTAAAATACCCACCGGCATAAGGGTGAAGATGAATGAAGACTGGGTTCTTAAGCTCTATCCCAGAAGCGGGCTGGGTTTTAAGTATAGACTGCAATTAAATAATACGGTAGGAATAATCGATAGTGATTATTATGAATCGGACAACGAAGGCCATATCTTTACTAAGTTAACCAATGACTCCAACGAAGAAAAAACGCTGGAAATAGAAGCGGGTATGGGTTTTGCCCAAGGTATTTTTATGGAATATGGAATAACCGTCGATGATGATGCGGAAGGAATCCGAAATGGCGGATTCGGAAGCACAACATAAGAATTTTCAGGAAGCTGATGAATGTATAATTAACTCCTTTTTCGGAATACTATTTTTAGTGAATCGGAAAAGGAGTTTTTTATGGATAAATCTGAAAAAAACGGTTTGAATGTTGGAAAAATGTCAGGTTCCTTGAAGGAAAATATAGCATATATGAATGAAAGACTGGCTGTAAACCTAAGCTTTGATTTGGTGTATCGCGTGATTCATATAGGTGAGAAGGAAGCCTGTATCTATTTTATTGACGGTTTTTGCAAGGATGATTTAATGCAAAAATTGCTGCAGTATTTTATCGGTATTACAAAGAAAGAAATGCCTGCCGATGCCCATGAAATGAGCAAACGCTGTATGCCTTATGTAGAGGTGGATTTAAAGAGTAATTGGGATGATATCTTAAACAACTTATTGTCCGGTGTCTTTATTCTTTTTATAGATGGGTATACAGAAGCGATACTCATTGATTCCCGTACTTATCCGGCAAGAAATGTCACGGAACCGGAAAAGGACAAGGTGCTAAGAGGATCCAAGGATGGTTTTGTAGAAACCATTGTTTTTAATACCGCATTAATCAGAAGAAGGATTCGCAGTACGGAGCTTCGAATGGAAATGATGAATGCCGGTAAAAGCTCTAAAACGGACATTGCAGTTTGCTATATGGACTCTCGGGTTAATCATGAATTTTTAGATTATGTAAAAAACCGGATCAATAATATCAAGGTGGATGCCTTAACGATGAATCAGGAAAGCCTTGCAGAATGCTTGTATGACAGACATTGGTATAATCCCTTTCCCAAGTTTAAATTTACAGAAAGACCGGATACCGCAGCCGCACAGATATTAGAAGGAAATATAATTATATTAGTGGACAATTCGCCTTCCGCTATGATTATGCCAACATCGATTTTTGATGTGATAGAAGAAGCGGATGATTATTATTTTCCTCCTATCACGGGAACTTATTTGCGATTATCCCGTTTCTTAATTGCCCTGCTCACTTATTTTATGACCCCGACTTTTCTTTTGATGATGAATAACAGAGAGTTTATTCCCGGTGCATTTCAATTTATCATTCTAAAAGAAGCGGAGAATATACCTCTTATCTGGCAATTTCTAATATTAGAATTGGCCATAGACGGATTGCGGCTGGCTGCCGTCAGCACGCCCAGCATGCTCAGTACACCCTTATCTGTTATGGCCGCACTGGTGTTGGGAGAATTCTCCGTAAACAGCGGTTGGTTTAATGCCGAGGTTATGCTCTATATGGCCTTTGTTGCAATCGCAAATTATACACAGGCCAATTATGAATTGGGGTATGCCCTCAAGTTTATGAGGATGATCACCTTGATACTCACTGCAATATTCGGATTATGGGGTTATATCGGAGGAGTAGCGCTTTTCATATTTGCTATAGTAACCAACAGGACAGTATCGGGAAAAAGCTATATTTATCCATTGATACCTTTTAACTTCAAAAGCCTATGTTCAAGACTCTTCCGCCTACGATTGCCGGAAGCAAGAAAATAAACTAGTCTAGGTGATTTCTCCACGGCTCAGGAATGGTATAAGAAAGCCTTGGAAATCCGCGAATAGGTGTTAGGCAAGGAGCATCCTGCTACTGCCACCAC
>CAZJAS010000064.1:0-7838 GCA_964544135.1 uncultured Clostridium sp.
TTTTTCCGTGATACCCGGAATATCAGCGGCAAGCTGTATAAGTTCCTTATAAGGATTTTTCCTGTATCCAAGTAATGTGAAATTCTATCCGTAAGTTCAATTTTCCCTCCAGAAGTGGGTAGTCCATTCTTCTTACAAAAAGCCAAAAGCTCTTCCTTAAGATAATAAAAGCTACGAAACACTTTACTATCCAAACCATTATTTAGATCCGGTCGTTCATTCATTTTTTGCCCCTTTACTTAATTTAATTCTTTTCTTTGCTAACTATATCATGCTGAAAAATCACTGTAAACCATAATTCACATATAGATTGTCCCGGAGTTTATTAAACTCCCAAAATAGCATAAGATAATATGTTTTTTCATTTCAACTATGCTACACTGTATAATTGGGTGTAGTAAAAATGAGAAAATAGAAAGAAGAGAATCTGCTTTGCGACAAATTGATATGACAAAGGGCAATCCGGCTAAGAAAATCATAGCTTTTACATTGCCCATATTTCTGGGTAATTTATTTCAACAAATATATAGTATATCAGATACCTTTGTTGTAGGCAGGTTTCTGGGAAAAGAGGCTCTGGCAGCGGTTGGGGCCTGCTCTGCTATCGTTATTTTCATAACATCCGTACTAATAGGGCTATGTATGGGAAGCGGTGTTTTTTTTGCGGACTTATATGGGGCCCTAAAAAATGATGAACTATCCATCTCTATCTCAACTTCAGCCATTTTTATCTTTCTGGTCACCTGTGTAATTATGGTGGCTTCGCTCCTATGTATTGAACCGTTTATGCGCCTGTTTCAAATTCCCGAAGAGGTAATGGGCCTTGCAAAAGAATATCTGACAATCATCATATTGGGTCTTCCTTTTCTATTCCTATACAATATGGCAACCGTTATCTTAAGGGCTATGGGAGACAGTAAAACGCCCCTGATATATTTAATCATCGCTTCTACTATTAATGTGGCCTTTGATTTTATTTTGGTTACAGTGATTCCCCTTGGCGTAAAAGGACCTGCCATTTCCACTTTTGCAGCACAGTTGCTTTCCGGCGTACCCATCACAATATATACATTGAAAAAATTAGATTTTTTAAAGTTGTCTTTAAAATTTGACAAGAAGATATTCAGTACAGTGGCAAAATATTCACTGCTCACATCACTGCAGCAATCCATCATGAATTTTGGGATATTAATGGTGCAGGGACTGGTTAATTCCTTTGGTGTAGTCACCATGGCAGCCTTTGCAATCGGTGTAAAAATAGATGCTTTTGCTTATATGCCGTCACAGGATTTTGGCAATGCCTTTGCAACCTATATTGCCCAAAATAAGGGGGCTAAGCAAGATTTACGCATTAAGCAGGGATTTCAATCTGTTATATTTTGCTCCACTCTGTTCAGTCTTGTCATAACAGTTCTGGTGCTTGTTTTTGCACCCCATCTCATTTCCCTGTTTTCGCCGGGAAGTGACGAAGTGGTCCGAATGGGGGCAGAATATCTCAGAGTAGAGGGCTTATTTTATGTACTCATTGGCTATCTGTTTATTCACTATGGATTCTTTCGGGGATTGGGTGCATTTAAAACATCCATTCTATTAACAGTAGTTTCCCTTGGTACCAGGGTGTTTTTTTCCTATCTGTTTGTCTTTTTGGGTTTTGGGGTAACAGCTATTTGGTGGAGCATTGTCATCGGTTGGGCACTTGCTGATGTAATCGGTTTTTATATGGTAAAAAAGAGATTAATAAATACCCAATCCTAACATATTTAAGAAAAAGTCAGAGTATATAATGATAAGAATGTGAATAGGCCGCGCAAAATTAAATCAGAAAACCAACATATTTTCTTAAGATATTCTGAATTCCACCAATTACCACTTAACAGGCTATCCAACATAAGGTATAATATTGGAAGATAATAATGGTGTTTTCGGGGCTGACAAAGTAAGGGGAAGTGTATGAAGCAAAAGAAAAATGAGGTTCTTTTTTACATAGTGACAATTATAAGCTGTTTGATTGCCATGACAGTGGTTGTAATTGCAGCATTGCTTATTTATGATAAATTACGGTATAAAGAAGAGGATGCGGTTGATGCATTGGCAAATATTGATGTGATCAGCTATACGCAGGAAGAAGTGAATTTAATGTTGGCTGAAGCAATCAGTACGGCGGAAAATACCACGAGGAACCAGGTGTCCGAAAGTATTTTATCTGAAATTCAAGTTGGATTGGAATCAGGTGGTACCGTGGTAGATACATTGCGGCCATTGTATCCGGATAATATAGTAGTGGTAAGCAACGGGAAGTTTCATTTTGTACCCATTCGTGAGGATTTAAGACAGCATAATTTATTGCAGGAAAATCTTCAAATCCTGGAAACAGGAGAACTTCAATATATAGAAAACGGTGAGGTTATTTCCAATAAGGGAATAGATGTATCCAGATATCAAGGCGATATTGACTGGAATAAGGTGGCTGCCGACGGTGTGGAATATGCATTTATCCGCGTTGGGGTAAGAGGGTATGGACAGGAAGGAAATATTCTTTTAGACGAGAAATTCGAAGAAAATGTGCAGGGTGCTACGGCTGCGGGAGTTAAGGTCGGCGTATACTTTTTTGCTCAGGCAATTACGGAGGAGGAAGCAATAGAAGAGGCAAATGTGGTATTAGAAGCCATAGCCGGTTTTGATATTGCTTATCCCATTGTATATGATGTGGAGAAAACAGGTGCCAAGGACGGACGTATGAACCAGCTTTCGGTAGAAGAGCGCACAAAAATGGCACAGATATTTATAAATAAAATCAGGGAAGCAGGATATACGCCCATGCTTTATGCCAATATGGAAATGTGGAGTGTGCTTATTGATATGGCAGCATTTGAAGATGTGGATAAATGGTTCGCATATTATGACACGGATTTGTATTTCCCATATGAATATGCCGTATGGCAGTATTCGGATAAAGGACGTATAGACGGTATAAAAGAAGAGGTAGATTTGAATATTAGTTTCAAAGAATGGTAAAGCTAAAAAGAAAGAAGGTTCTAAACTATGTTTAGAAACCTTCTTTCCTGCGTACCAGACGAAGTTCACGGCGTTTTTTAGCGTTTTCCCACTCCATTTGTTCGGCGGGAGTTTCTATAATAAGGGGAGGAACCTCAGCAGGTGTACCGTCTTCCCCCATACAGACCATGACAAAATAAGCCCTGTTGATAGGATATCTGTTGCCATCCGCTTCTTCCTTATAGGTATCCACCCTTACCTCCATAGAGGTTCTGCCTACATAAGTGATCCGGCCGATTAATACAATGATATCATTGATAAAGGCACCGGATTTAAATTGCAGGTTATCAATAGCGGCAGTGGTTGCAGTGCGTCCGCAATGGCGCCTGGCAGTGGCACCTGCCACTTCATCAATCCATTTTAAAAGCTGGCCGCCAAAGAGGCGTCCGAAACCGTTGATATCAGGATATATAACAACATGTAGTTGTTCTGTCTTAGAATCAGAGACTTTTTTAGGTTCCAATATAGATTCCTTTCTGCAAAAGAAAGATGCTTTTTATAGTAATGATAATAGTGTATTACATTTATATCTCATTTGCAAGCAGAGGGGTAAACATGCTATACTTTATAATAATCAAATTCGGATATTAATATTAAAATAGATGCAAAAAGCTAAATTATGGAGGGAAAACTATGAAAAAAGGATGTAAAGTAATAGCGGTTTTGTGTACGGCAATTATGGTTTTATCCATGGCTTTTCAGGCAGTGCCCGTAAAAGCAGAGGAGAAGCACCAGATGCCCAATCAGGTCATAACGGATACGAAGCAAACATGGTTAAGCTATATTACAACCAACTTTTTTGCTAAAACTTCACCCGGTGTATCTTTTCGGAGTACTAAGGAAGATGCCATTACCTTGATGGGGATTACCAAGGAAGATTTGGATGCCGGTGCTTATCCCATGATGTTTGTAGATGATTTTAAATGGGATAGCCAGGAGAAGAAAGATGTTGATGCCTTTGTGTCAAAATTCGGTGGCAAGGTAATTAGCTTTTTGGATATTCAGCTTTGGATTCATCATGGAATCGGCAACTGGAATGAGCAGGTAACTTCCTTGGATCAAAAGGTGCAGATTGCATTTGGTATGAATGAAAGCTATTATGAGGGCGGAGTGGAAACAAAGCTTTTAGATGGCACAAAAGAATTTGCGGTTGTAGGAATTCATGACGGTGAGGCAGTGCTGTTTACGGATTTAGACAGTAATTTACGAACGGTATTGATTGAGACAGATCAATTTTCGGCATTTGCATTGGTGTATGCACCCACAGGTTCCATTGCGGCTTATTTGGCGGAGCAGGCCGATACAGCAGCACCTGCAGATAGTAATACGCCTGCGGATACCGGTACTTCGGAAGAATTGGACGATGTACCTAAGACCGGAGATATCTTATGGGAAATAGAGATGCATGCAATAGTTAAAAAGAATGTAAAGCCCCAGTACGCAATCATGAAATAGTAAGTCTGTAAAAATGCATAATTTGGCAATCTATGGACACAATAACAAGGCATTCGGATAAAACCGAACGGCCTTGTTTTTTATTTTATAAGTAGTTCACTATAAAATAAAAAACGTTTTGGGAGATTCATTCTTACAATGTTTGTAGAAAGGTATAGGGGAAAATGGCAGATACCATTTGTTATATTAAACTGGATAGAAATGTGGAAGTTACGGAAGAGGATGTTTTTTTAAAAGATGTGGGAAGCATAAGGTGTGCTGATACTGTGGTGGCAGCAAAGGTTAAGAGTATAAAAATCCATAAATTTCCCAAGGAAAACAACCATATACCTAAAAATAAAAAAGAAAAAATTGAAGGAAACCGATGTGTAATTAGTGTAATGAAGATTATAGAGCTGATTGAGGAGACCTGCCCGGGTGTGGCGGTAGAGAGTCTGGGTAAGGCCGAGGTATTGGTAGAGCGAATTAATGTTACTAGGCATAAGGGCTTACAGCAGGCTCTTAAAATCATCCTGGTTTCTGTTATCAGCTTTTTTGGAACCGCATTTACCATTATGGCTTATCACAATGATATCGGAATACAAAATGTTTTCACACAGATACACAGTATAGTAATGGGTGCTGAACCGGAAGGGGTCACTGCTCTTGAGGTAGCTTATTCGGCGGGACTGGCTTTGGGGATTATTATATTCTTTAATCATGTGGGCGGAAGAAGAATTACGAAGGATCCTACGCCTATAGAGGTGGAAATGCGTATTTACGAAAGTGATGTAAATGATGCCTTGGTGGATACGGCGGAAAGAGAGGGGAAGACTATAGATGTTAGTTAGTCTGAAATATCTTTTTCTGATTATATGCGGTGCGAGCTTCGGTTTGATGGCCTCGGCCGGTGTATTTACCGTTTTGGTAGCGGTAGGGTTGATTCCCCGCTTTGCCGGTAAGATGCACACGGGTAGAAAGGTAATGTTATATGAAGAAATGGTGATTGCCGGAACTATTATAGGAGGCACAATTTCTGTATTTGAACGGTACTGTCATTTCGGGCAAATGTTCTTAGACCTAGGTGTGCCGGAAAAAGTAATACAGATTACCGGTACCGGAATCATTATAATTTTTGGTTTATTTGCAGGAATGTTCATCGGATGTCTGGCCCTTGCCATAGCAGAAATGCTTAACAGTATTCCCATATTTGCCAGAAGGGTAGGATTTCGACATGGTTTAGGGCTGGCAATCTGTGCTATGGCCGTAGGAAAGTTTGTTGGTTCTCTATTGTATTTTGTATTGGAAATTAAGGGGGCATCCTGATAAATAATTAAGAAAGGTATGGATTAAGATGGAAGAGAATGGTAATAAGAATAAACCGGAGTATAAGGTGGAAGAAAAAAAACAAAATTATGAACAATATGTAAAAGAGTTAACGCCTACGCACAACTTTGGGATGCAGATAGTTAAGGCTTTTTTAGTGGGCGGGCTTATTTGTATGCTGGGACAGGGCATTACAAATTTTTGTATCCATGTTATTAAAATGGATAAACAAACAGCGGCCAGCTGGTGCACCTTGGCTTTGATATTAATCAGTGTAATACTAACCGGATTTAATCTATATTCACGAATTACCAAATGGGGAGGCGCGGGTGCACTTGTACCGATTACCGGGTTTGCAAACTCTGTAGCGGCCCCTGCGATAGAGTTTAAAAAAGAGGGTTGGGTATTCGGGGTCGGATGTAAAATATTTACCATTGCGGGACCGGTAATTCTCTATGGTATTTTTACCAGCTGGCTGCTGGGCTTAGGTTACTGGGTGCTGACATTGCTAAAAGTGATCTAAAGTAATACAAGAAAGAATCTTAATATAAAAATATCTCCAATCATCATTTCGGTGATTGGAGATAAGAATCTTTGAACAGTTGTTCATTACTTCCAAACATCTTGAAAGTGTGGAATTACAATATCTTTGATACGGGTAGGGACAAAGCCTTGGTGACACCTTCATATATGTTTAGTTCATGATTAATACCTTTCCCATACCTCATCTTGCAGATAATTCCCATCCGCATCCTTTTCCGGTAATAATACATATGGTGCTTTCCCTTCTAAGTCATATGCAAATGCAGAGCCATATGCAAATGTAAAATTAAGTGGCCATCTCATACGTTCTATTTCAGCTAAATATTCTTCTCTTGCATCCTCGTTGCTTAACTCCATATAGTCCTTTAATTTTGTTTCTACAAATTTAAAGTTAACAGAGGTTTCCTGAAAGCTGTCCGGAGCAAGAAGTCCCGGGCTCATGGCATATACATGACCAAATATATTCGTATTGATACAAAGGTTGATGGCACCGGTGCCTCCCATAGAGTGTCCCGCTATTCCGCGATATTCCGGTTCGCTTAAAGTCCGATAATTTTCGTCCATATAACCAACTAAATCTATGGTAATATAATCCGCCCAATTACCGATAACGGGAGAGTTGGTATAAAAGCATCCGTCTAAATTATTACGGCCGTCTACGGTAACAACAATCATGCTTCTTACTTGTGCCTGATCTAATGCTTTAGAGAAGATATTCATATAATCATCATAACTATCTCCAAAACCGGGTAAAAAATATAATACCGGATAATCCAAACCGCTTGTTTCATAATCGGCAGGTAAATAAACCATAATCTTTTTCTCTAAATCTTCATTAATGATATTATTAGCTAGGAATGGAGCAGGAACACTGACTTCTTCCACAATACCATTTGACTGTAAACACCATCGTATAAATTTCCATCAATCCGTTCATAGTGATAATTCTTATTTCGTACATAACGCTGTTGGCTTTGAAAAAAATGTTCAATCAAATCATAGGTTTCAGAAGCAACCATAATGTTGATTTCTTCAATGGGTTGTTGACCGATATAACGAAACCGTACACATTGGTGGACCGGAAAGGAGAACTTTTCCAATCCTTCCGGCAAAATGGCATCTTCTTTTATTTTAACACTGGGCATATAGATAACGTCGGTTTCGTACAGGTCGCCCAAAGAATGCGCCAACTTCCGTCCGCAGACATAGGATTTAATGGATTGTCCTGAAATCTGACGAAAAAGCAGTTGCAGATGGGATTCCGAAAAATAAACCTGCTTTGCAAGCTGCGCAATGGTTATGGATTCATGCTGTGATTTTTCAATTATATTAAGTACCTTCTGTAAGGGCAATACATTCATAATAACAATCCTTTATATTTTTAAAAGATATCCGGTGTCCACTCTATATCTTCCCCATCTCCCGAACCGCTTGGTGGTGCTGTAGGGGCCTGCGTAGGCGGAGCTTGCGTAGGTGGTGCT
>CAZJAS010000064.1:7938-11686 GCA_964544135.1 uncultured Clostridium sp.
AGGGGCCTGTGTGGAAGGAGGTGCAACGGGAGCCTCGGTAGGCGTAGGCGTACTCACTGGATCAGGAGTCTTGCTATCAGCCGGAGCCTTGGTTGCAACGGGAGCCTTGGTTGCAACGGGAGCCTTAGTGGGTTTGGGAGTGTTAGCCGGCTTCGGCTTTTGCGTTGAGGCAGGCGGTGCACTGGGTTCTTCTTCGTTTATCTCCGTATTTCCATTCTCCCGTCCGCCATTATCATCTGTTTGGGGCGGTGTTGTTTCGTTCGGGACTGTAGGTATATATCCCATGGAGCCGTTATAGAAGGGATCCTCCATGGCAAAGTCTGTAACGGAACCCGCCACATGCCAGATTTTCCCATCAAACCATTCAATATTAGAATCATAGATTCGTAATTGAATCCGGTCTTCAACCGATTCTTCTAAAGCCAAATCCGGTACTGAATAGGGCGTAAAGGAGGGATATGTTTTCAGCCCGAATGCTTTACAATCAAAAATAAGATCGGCTTCATCCTCACCTGAAAAGGTAAGGCTTAAATATTTTTCTTTACTTGCATCGTATGCATATACTACTTGACCCTCGGTGATAGTTTGGGGCTGTTCTAAATCAGTCTTTCCCACATCATTAAAAATTCCGTAATAGGAATTAAATTCAAAATCCTCTTTATTACACCATAATGAAAAAAGATCAACGGAATCTGTTCCAAAGAAAACATTGCAGTTGTATTCTCCCACACAGACACCGTTTATAAAGAAGCCCTGTTCATGGTAAATATCGCCGCTGTCCGATAAACAGAGCCAAGTCTCAAAATTACCCTGATAATTGCCTTCTGCCACGGTGGTCTTAAGCATATATACGGAGCTGCTTTTTTGAAGAAGATGCAATACAGAGCCGGTAGTGTCGGTTAGCCATACAGCAGAATAACGAGAACCGTTTTCATCATAACCTACTTCTATGGTAAGAATGCTGCCCGAATCTGTTTTTAGATAATAATTTCTGTGACCGGAGGAGAGCTTGGGCATCAAAGCTTGAAACCAATCCTCACTATGCATAATTCCCACACCGCTGTTTAAATACTCCTCTGTACTCAGATTGTCATATAATTGAGAGGTGATATCCTTTATGCCTTTTTCTTCCTCCTCTATGTTTACGGTAATATCCGAAAGCAGCATAAGAGCTTCCTCATCCTCATAAAGGCGGTATCCTTGCTCCAGCAGATTACGCTGACGCAGAACATAGCCTTCCTGACCGTATAAATCGGCAAGAGTTCGTATGCTTTGGGCATCCATTTCCCCGGCGGCATGTTTTTCTTCATACTCTAAAATCAATTCTTGGATATTAGAAGCATCGGGATTTTCTCCGGTACCGTTTCCTGAAACAGTATCGTTAATGGTATGAGTATCCAAACCGCAGCCTGAAATAAATAGTATGAGTGTGACTGCCAATATGTATCCGGCTTTTAATTTTTTATTTAATATTTTCATTGTTGGGCCTCCGATTTATCTGCGTCTTCCAAGAGCTGTCTTAAGAACAAGTCTGCGGGAGAGCCTGCCGAATAAAAACCGGCGTCTAGTGCCTGCCCAGCAAGGGTATAAATACTTTTGCTTACAGGAGGTCCGTATAGAATAATATCCGTACCGTTTTTAGTGAGTATAATATAGCCACGAAAGGCAAATTCAGTTTTATATTGAGTAACGGGCAGATTAACCAGTACGGAAGTGAATCGGTATCTGTTATCTACTGTTTCAAAGATTGTATCAAGCAGGCTCCCGTCGGCATTCCTACCGTAAGCCCGGCCGCTTAACACTTTTTGGCCGTCTTTAATAAAAGGGTATAAGGTACTGTTTGCCTGATTCATGGCAAGGGTACCATATTCTTTCAGGGTATAACCCGAAAGATTACCCGCTATCAGCTGTGCGCGCAGGGTTGAAGAAATACCTGTTTTAAAACGAATGCCGGAATTACCCGTTATACGGATGGAGAACCCATGATAGCTTAAAAGGTTTTCCAGCTGAGGAACGGGAGTGGCTGTATATACACCGTTGTTGGAAAGCTCCCATACATACATACCTACAGGAACTCCGTTTTCATTATACCGGTACATGGTTGCGGTCTTACAATTTCCATTGGGTGCCGTTACCATATACTTCCCGTCTTTTAGTATGGGAGTATAGGCAACACCGTCCAAGTAAACGGAAGACTGTGCATAACCCGTCGGAGGGGTAATGGTTACATCATTAGAGGGAACCGGTTTTGGGCAGGGGGCCTGGGGCATATTATTGTATACCGGAATCTTGAAGAGGAAGGTGTTGTTTAAGGAACCTGCCTGCTCGTAAGATTTACGGATATTGCTGGCTTCGCTGCCGGGAGCACATATATTTTGCATATATTGATGCCAGTAAAGCCCGTTGCTGCTGGCATCTACATCAAACTTCTGCAAGTATAAGGTATCCTGTCCCTTTAGGATATAATTAGCGGAGATCGCTTGGGCACCGCCATAAATAGACATATAGCCGTTATACCAATTTTTTTCCTTTGCTTTGGCAAGACCGTTTTCAATGACCTCTTTATCTGTTTTTCCCGAGGCGCCTATATTAAAATAATTGTAATAGCCTTCATAACCCGGATAAGTGCCGGATATCAAAGGGGATGTTCCTCTTCCCTGTTCCTGATAAGCGCGGCAGGCCAAATGAAAGGGGCTTACTCCTAGCTCTTTACCGATGGCCCAAAAGGTTTTGGCATAGGTGATTTCCAGATTAGGAATAATTCCCGACATAAAGGTATTATTCAGAAAGGATTGTACGGCATTCTCCGTATGATAGGAAGGGTTGTAGGTAAGCTGTTCAAATTGAAAGATGCCGCTTTCCGTGAGTCCGTTACGGGGATCTAAATAGTACTCCAGGGTATTTCTGGATGCGTATGCCCAGCTTTGACCAAAAATTCCGTTTTGCATATAGATGGGAAAGGAAGAAGGAATCAGGCTTCTACCGTCCAACATCTCCTCCGTCACCACTACATTCCAATCTAAATTGGTATTCATTTTTACAAAGGTCCAGTTTGGATGCGCCTGTTTTAAAGCAAGAAGCCTTTGGTGATAGCTTTCGGGAAATTGATCAATATCAGGATAAGCACTTTGAGCGCCTGCGGAAAGGGTCATGATTTGCGGGGGATTCATTCCATAGGTAGCCTCCCATTCCAAAAACATCTCGTCAGAGCAGGCAAGGCTTCTTCTTGGTATGTAACCGGAATATTCTATGTCATGATAGTACAAGGTAACATATTCCCAGATTTCATAATTATCATCCATAAAAACATCTTGTATCTGCACCTGCTGACCGCTTGGCACAGTTATAGCAGCTTCGCTGTCATAGGAAGCTTCTACATACAAAGGATGGGTTTCGCATAGGTATACCAATGCCATTACGGTATGATTGCTTAGTATATCGGAAAGTGCGGTTCTTGCCTCCTCCACAAAAGCTGTTTCCTCCGGTTCCAAAGCATAAGAGATGCTTGCGGTAAAAGGGGAAATGCCAATGACGAGAAAGAGCAGAAAAGCAATAATTCTTTTTATTGTTTTTTTCATCTGCATCTCCTGCGTATTGTAAAAATTGTTTTCTTAATGTAAAGTGTGGAAAGAAATTCTAAGTCTTCAAAGTACGAAGACTAATAATTTCTAAATTCCACACCGAAGAATGTCTCTTCGAGCCATTCTTCCCACGTATTATTTATGCCGCTGATGCGGCATGTAGATTA
>CAZJAS010000065.1:0-11658 GCA_964544135.1 uncultured Clostridium sp.
TTTATGCCGCTGATGCGGCATGTAGGTTAGTGTGGAAAGAAATTCTAAGTCTTCTAAGTACGAAGACTAATTTTTCTAAATTCCACACCGAAGAATGTCTCTTCGAGCCATTCTTCCCAGATAAATATTTATGCCGCTGATGCGGCATGTAGGTTAGTGTGGAAAGAAATTCTAAGTCTTCTAAGTACGAAGACTAATTTTTCTAAATTCCACACCGAAGAATGTCTCTTCGAGCCATTCTTCCCACGTATTATTTATGCCGCTGATGCGGCATGTAGGTCAGTGTGAAATAAAGCATTTCACAATCTTGATTTGTATGTCCGCTGAAGCGGACAGATGGGAGTTAGTGTATTATGAAGATACAAATCAGTACCAATAAATGGTAAATTAATGACAGAAAACTTGCAAAAGAAATTAATATCTAGAAAATATGCAAGTTATTCAAAATACTCTTGCAAAAGAGCTAGGATAACATATGGTACTAAAGAATTTACTTTAACACAAAAAAGTATAAAGAGATGCTTTTTTGGAAAGATTCAGATAGAATCTGAAGGAGTATATATAAATAACGATAGTTATTATATAGTTTAGACTTAATATTCTAAAGGCGGAGAATCCAGGTTCTCCGCCTTTGTGATTATTACCTTTAGTTTTTGTGCTTGTACTGTATAGCAGCTTCCACAAGACCTTTAAATAAGGGATGGGGTCTGTTGGGGCGGGACTTCAGTTCAGGATGTGCTTGTGTGGCTATAAAGAATAAATGCTCCTTCAGCTCACATATTTCTACAATCCTGTTATCCGGTGAGGTACCGGAAAGCTGCAGGCCATGTTCGATAAGGGCTTCTCGATAATCATTGTTTACCTCATAACGATGTCTGTGACGCTCGGAAATGTTATCGGTATCATATAGCTTACGGGCAAGAGAGTCTTTGGCAAGTACACAGGGGTAGGCCCCAAGCCTTAGAGTACCGCCGATATCCTCCACATCGTTCTGATCCGGCATGAGTGCAATGACCGGATGTGTGGTGCGGGGATTCATTTCAATACTATGTGCATCGTGCAGACCCATTACATTGCGGGCAAACTCTACGATTGTAAGCTGCATACCGAGACAGAGACCCAGGAAAGGAATATTTTTTGTCCTTGCATGCCGGATGGATAGAAGCATACCGTCAATACCCCTTGCCCCAAATCCTCCCGGAACCATGATACCCTGTACATCCGAGAATATCTCGTCCACATTTTGCTCGGTTATCATTTCGGAATCGATCCATTTTATATTAACCGTTGCATGATTGGTAATTCCCCCATGCTTAACGGCTTCCACTACGCTGATATAGGCATCATGGAGTTGCACATATTTACCAACAAGAGCAATCGTAACCTCATCGGTAGGGTTCTTTAAATCATACACCATCTTTTCCCACTCAACCAAATCCGGCTCGGGACAGTCAAGATGCAGGCATTCACAGGCTACTTGTGCCAAACGCTCTTCTTCCATGGCAAGAGGTGCTTCATATAAATGCTGCACATCCAGATTTTGTAAAACATGGTTATTAGGAACATTACAAAAGAGAGCGATTTTATCCTTCAGTGCCTGATCCAGTGGGTGTTCGCTCCGGCAGACAATAATGTCGGGGCGCAGGCCCATGCCCTGCAAATCCTTAACACTGGCCTGTGTAGGCTTTGTTTTCAGTTCCTGAGAGGCGCTCAGATAAGGAATCAGGGTAACATGGATTAAAATAGAATTTCCCTGACCTACTTCGTGCTGAAACTGACGAATAGATTCAAGGAAAGGCTGACTCTCGATATCACCTACTGTTCCCCCCACTTCAATAATTGCGATACGGGTATCTTTGTCTGTGAAGTTGCGGTAAAAACGGCCCTTGATTTCATTTGTAATATGAGGAATCACCTGAACGGTACCTCCTCCGTAGTCACCACGACGTTCCTTCTGCAATACACTCCAGTATACCTTACCGGTGGTAACATTGGAATTTTTATCAAGATTTTCGTCAATAAAACGCTCATAGTGACCAAGATCCAAATCAGTCTCAGCACCGTCGTCTGTTACAAAAACCTCACCATGCTGAATGGGATTCATGGTTCCGGGATCAATATTAATATAAGGGTCAAATTTCTGCATCGTAACCTTGTACCCACGGGCTTTCAGCAGACGACCTAAAGATGCGGCTGTAATTCCTTTTCCAAGACCGGAAACTACACCGCCTGTTACAAATACGTATTTTACTGACATATCTAAAGTCCTCCTAATTAAGTCATTATATAAAGTTTTCGGGGAAAAATCTACTGTTTATAGCAAAAAAGTTTATAAATCTTTAAGATAAATTCCGAATTATTAACAAATCCCCTATTGCTTTATGAAACAGCGTTCTCTATAATAAAATAGACTTGGTGGCTGTAATTTTAGGCCATTAAAACAAATAATATATAAAAGCAGAAATGGAGCTTGTATGGATAATAAAAATATGAATCAAAATAACAAGGATTCCGGAGGATCCGGTCAGGGAGGTCCCGGTAATCAAAATCCTAAAAAAGTTAACTTATTGCTTTTGCTGATTGCGGCATTGATTACCTTAATGCTCACAAGTGTATTTATGAAATCTGTGACGGGAAGCCAGACGGAAGAATTGAGTTATAGTGAGTTTATGCAGTTGGTTGAGAGCGGCATAAACGAAAGCGGAATAAACAGTAAGGTTAAAAGTGTTAAATACAGTTCGGATCGAATTGATATTGAAATGGTAAATGAGGAAAGCACGCAGAAGAATCCTCTTTTTGCTTACGGTATCGGCAATAGGACAACCTATTACACGGCTTTGGTAGGCGATGCTTCGTTGCCTGAGCAGTTACGTGAAGCGGGTGTTGTGGTATGGGGATATATTCCCGACAATTCCGGCTTTATTATGGAAATTCTTTTATACTATGTACTTCCTTTGGTGCTGTTCTGGGTTCTGCTGAGTTTCTTATTTAGAAAAATGAGCAAGGGCGGTAGCGGCCCCATGGGTGTGGGTAAAAGCAATGCCAAGGTTTATGTGCAGAAGGAGACGGGCATTACCTTTAAGGATGTGGCAGGAGAGGATGAGGCCAAAGAATCGTTGCAGGAGGTTGTGGATTTTCTGCATAATCCGGGTAAGTATGTTAAAATCGGTGCAAAGCTGCCCAAGGGTGCTTTGTTGGTAGGACCTCCCGGTACCGGTAAGACATTGTTGGCCAAGGCGGTTGCAGGTGAAGCAGCGGTACCTTTCTTTTCGTTGGCCGGTTCTGATTTTATAGAATTATATGTAGGTGTAGGTGCTTCCCGTGTACGTGATTTATTTAAGGAGGCTACCAAAAATGCACCCTGTATCATCTTTATCGATGAGATTGATGCCATTGGGCGCAGCCGTGATTCCAAATACGGAGGCGGAAACGAAGAAAGAGAGCAGACCTTAAATCAGCTTCTTTCAGAAATGGACGGCTTTGATTCTTCCAAGGGTATCCTTATATTAGGAGCTACCAACCGTCCTGAGATTCTGGATAAGGCATTGCTTCGTCCCGGTCGTTTTGACCGTCGGATCATTGTGGACAAACCGGATCTTAAGGGTCGAGTAGACATTTTAAAGGTGCATGCCAAGGATGTTAAGATGGATGAATCCGTTGACTTTGATACCATTGCGCTGGCAACCAGCGGAGCGGTGGGAGCGGATCTTGCGAATATGATTAACGAAGCCGCAATCAATGCGGTGAAGCATGGCAGGGAATTTGTATGCCAGCAGGATATGTTTGAAGCGGTAGAACAGGTTCTTGTAGGCAAGGAGAAAAAAGACCGTATTATGAGTAAGGAAGAAAGAAAGATTGTTTCCTATCATGAAGTAGGTCATGCATTGGTAAGTGCCTTGCAGAAGAATTCCGAGCCCGTTCAGAAAATCACAATTGTACCCCGCACCATGGGAGCGCTCGGTTATGTAATGCATGTTCCGGAGGAAGAAAAATATCTCAATACAGAAGCAGAGCTGCGGGATATGCTGGTAAGCCTGGTAGCGGGACGTGCTGCGGAAGAAATCGTATTTGAAACCGTTACAACGGGTGCGGCCAATGATATCGAGAAGGCAACGGGTATTGCACGAGCCATGATTACCCAATATGGTATGAGTGAGCGTTTTGGCCTGGTAGGGCTTTCCACTGTGGAAAGCAAGTATCTGGAAGGCCGGGATGTGATGAACTGCAGCGACAAGACAGCGGCAGAGGTGGATGCTGAAATAGTCATTATTCTAAAAGAAAGCTATATTAAGGCAAAAGAGCTGCTCGTTGAAAACAGAGAGCTGATGGATAAGCTGGCTGCCTTCCTGATAGAGAAGGAAACCATTACCGGTAAAGAGTTTATGAAGATTTACCGAGAGGAAAAGGGAATTCCCGAGCCGGAGGAAAAGAAAGATAAAGAGGATTCCGTGAAGGAAGCAGAGAAAGAATCCAAATCAGAAATAGATTCTGCTCATGTAGAAACATCCGAGCTGCAGGATAAAATAGAAAAGCCCGAATCGGAGGAGTTAGAAAAGCCGTCTGCATTGGGCAAATTCTCCAATCATCCACTGGAATAATTACAGGGTGACTAAAAAGCCGTATCAGCTCTTGGTACGGCTTTTATCTAAGTGAGGCAAAGCTATGTTGTTTAATATTACAGAAGAGTTGAAAAATCTTCCCGCCAAGCCGGGAGTATATATCATGCATGATGCACAGGATGCTATTATATATGTGGGAAAAGCCATTAACCTGAGAAGCCGTGTACGATCCTATTTCAGGGAAAATATCGGTAGAGGCCCCCAAATAGATAAGATGGTATCCTTAATTGTGCGTTTCGAATATATTGTTACCGATTCCGAACTGGAAGCACTGGTGTTGGAGAATAATCTGATTAAGGAATATATGCCTAAATACAACACTCTGCTAAAGGATGATAAGACTTATCCTTTTATTAAAGTTACGGTTAGTGAAGAGTATCCCCGTATATTATTTGCTAGGGAAATGAAGAAGGACAGATCCCGTTATTTTGGTCCCTATACCAATGGGGGAGCTGTTAAAAATATAATAGAGCTATTAAATAAGCTCTATCAATTAAGAACCTGCAACAGAAGCCTTCCCAAAGATATCGGAGCGGCTCGCCCCTGCTTGAATTATCATATCAAGCAATGCCTGGGTCCCTGCCAAAATTATATTACCAAAGAAGATTATCGGCAACGGGTAAATCAGGCGCTGGATTTTTTAAACGGCAATTACGGCAGTATCTTAAAAGAATTAGAGGCAAAAATGCGTGAGGCGGCTGATCAAATGGAATTTGAGGAAGCAGCGCGATATCGGGATCTGCTTAATAATGCAAAAGCTGTTTCCCAGAAACAAAAGATTACGGACAGTATAGGCGAAGACAGAGATATTATAGCACTTTCAAGTGATGATACGGATGCTGTAATGCAGGTATTCTTTGTAAGGGACGGCAAGCTCATCGGCAGGGAGCATTTCTATATGACGCGGGTAGCCGGTTGGCCCAAGGAGCAGATATTGGAGGATTTTATAAAGCAGTTTTATGCAGGCACTCCTTTTATTCCCAGGGAGCTTATGCTGCAATATGAAATTACGGATGCACAATTAATCGAGGCTTGGCTCAGCAAGAGAAAAGGCGGCCGCGTAAAGCTCTTGGTACCCAAAAAAGGAAGCAAGGAAAAGCTGGTTGAGCTTGCGGCACAGAATGCTTCTTTGGTATTGAGCAGGGACAAGGAGCGTCTGAAGCGGGAAGAAGGGCGAACCATAGGTGCGGTTAAGGAAATTGCCGCCCTCTTACAGATTAAGAACGCAAGCAGAATGGAAGCTTTTGATATTTCCAATATCAGCGGTTTTGAAAATGTAGGCTCCATGGTGGTTTTTGAAAAAGGAAGACCAAAGCGCAGCGATTACAGAAAGTTTAAAATAAAGTCCGTGGCGGGACCGGATGATTATGCCAGTATGAAGGAGGTGCTGACCAGGCGCTTTAGGCATGGTATGGAAGAGAAGGAAAAGCTGAAAGAAAAAGATATAGATGAAGGGTTTGGCAGCTTTACCAAATTTCCCGACCTTCTTTTGATGGACGGAGGTAAGGGCCAGGTTAATATTGCACTTATGGTACTTTCGGAGTTACAGATTGCGATACCGGTCTGCGGTATGGTAAAGGATGATAATCATAGAACCAGGGGATTATATTATAATAATGTTGAAATTGAGATTGATACCCATTCGGAAGGCTTTAAGCTGATTACCCGTATACAGGACGAGGCTCATCGCTTTGCGATTGAATATCATAGGTCCCTGCGCAGCAAGAAACAAGTAAAGTCGGTACTGGATGATATTCCGGGAGTGGGACCTGCCAGAAGAAAGGCTCTGATGAAATATTTTAAGTCCATTGAGGAAATAAAAAGCGCGGAAGTAGTAACGCTTTCCAACGTGCCCGGAATAAATAAAGGGGTTGCGAAGGAAATCCATTCCTTTTTTCGAAAGGATGAAAAGCAGACTTCACACAAAAACGGGAGTGTGTTACAATAACCATGTTGTGAACCTAAAATACAAAGCGAGGTAAAGTTATGGCAAATGTTAAACTGGAGCGGCTGATCGATAAGTTCAAATTAGTAAATCTGACGCCCGATATTGATATTACAAATATTCGCATTACACAGCCGGATGTAAACAGACCGGCATTACAGATGGCGGGATATTTTGAGCATTTTGATTCATCCCGGCTTCAGGTTATCGGATTTGTGGAATATACTTATATGGAAAGCATCGACGAAGAGCAAAAGCGCCGGGTATATGACCAGTTGATGTGTTATGATATTCCCTGCGTTGTATTCAGCCGTGAACTGCAACCGGATGATATTTTTATGGAAATCGCACATAAATATAATAGGCCCGTACTTTCTACCAAAAAAAACACCTCTGTATTTATGGCAGAAGCCATCCGCTGGCTCAATGTTAAGCTGGCACCTTGTATTTCCGTACACGGCGTACTTGTTGATGTTTATGGAGAAGGTGTATTGATCACCGGTGAAAGCGGTATCGGAAAATCCGAAGCTGCGCTGGAATTAATTAAGCGTGGACATCGTCTGGTAACGGATGATGTGGTTGAACTTCGTAAGGTAAGTGATGATACCTTGGTAGGCTCTGCACCTGATATTACAAAGCATTTTATAGAATTGCGCGGTATCGGCATAATTGATGTAAAAGCATTATTCGGTGCATCCAGTGTAAAGGATACCCAGTCCGTAGATTTGGTGATTAAGCTGGAGGATTGGGACAAAGACAAGGAATATGATCGTTTGGGACTGGAAGAAGAATATACCGAATACTTGGGTAATAAGATAGTATGTCATACTCTGCCCATCCGTCCGGGAAGAAATCTTGCGGTTATTTGCGAGTCGGCAGCAGTAAACCATAGGCAGAAGAAAATGGGATACAATGCAGCTCAGGAATTATATACCAGAGTGCAAAACTCTCTTGCAAGAAAAAGAGAAGATTAATATAAGTCATGGGAGCGGACAGATCGGAGAATTGGATGAAAAAATATATATTTGGTGTGGATGTAGGCGGTACTACCATTAAAATGGGTCTATTTGATATGAATGGGAATGTACTGGAAAAATGGGAAATTCCCAGTATAACGGCTAATGGCGGGGAGAGAATCTTGCCCGATATTGTGGAGAGCATCCTACATACTTTGGCTAAAATGGAGATTAAGCAGGAAGAGGTGGCAGGGATCGGCTTAGGAGTACCGGGTCCTGTGGATGCATTCGGCACCGTCTATAAAACGGCGAACCTGGGCTGGGATACGGTATTTAATATTCCTGAGGCCTTCGGAGAATATTTGAAACTGCCTGTTATGGCAGGAAATGATGCGAATGTGGCTGCTCTGGGTGAAATGTGGCAGGGCGGCGGCAAAGGATATAAGGATTTGGTGGTAGTTACATTGGGAACCGGAGTAGGCGGCGGTATTATCTGTAATGGACATATGGTAACCGGAGCAAGTGGAGCAGCCGGTGAAATCGGGCATATTCATATAGAGGATGAGGAAACGGAAGAATGCGGCTGCCAAAATACGGGATGCTTGGAGCAGTATGCTTCGGCAACCGGTATTGTAAGGCTGGCAAGAAGAATGTTGGAAAAAAGTGATGATCCCAGTATCCTTCGAGATACGGATATTTCCGCAAAGACGGTATTTGATGCGGTTAAGTTCGGGGATGAGCTGGCAATCCGGGTTGCAGAACAATTCGGTTCCTATCTTGGAAAAGGATTGGCGGCGATTGCCGGGGTAGTGAATCCGGAGGTCTTTGTATTGGGCGGCGGAGTTTCCAAAGCAGGAGAAGTGCTTTTTGAATATTGTAAGCCATATTTTATGCAGTATGCGTTCAGAGGCTGCAGGGATGCCAAGTTTGTATTTGCTACTTTGGGGAATGATGCGGGTATATATGGCGCGGCAAAGCTGGTTTTGGATACTTGCGGATAAAGAGCGGGAACGGATGAAAAATAAGCCTGTTAGGCTAAAGCAATAGGATGGGTATATAGATGATAAGTCAGGCAGTAAAAGAAGCATTACAGAAATTTATACCTGCAGAGAATATTTTATATAAGGAATCTTTAAAACAACATACAACCTTTCGTGTAGGCGGTGAAGCCGATTGCATGATACGCATTGAAAATGAAGAACAGCTGTCCCCTCTGCTACACTATCTTTCTCTGGTGGAGCTGCCCTATTTTGTAATGGGAAACGGCAGTAACCTTTTAGTGGGAGACAAGGGATACCGAGGCATCATTTTGCAGATTTTTAATTTTAACAATGCAATCAATGTAGAAGGTAACCGTATTTATGCAAAGGCAGGCGCTTATTTGTCACAGGTATCCAAAGTGGCCTATGAGCATGGGCTGACCGGTTTGGAATTTGCTGCGGGGATTCCCGGAACGGTAGGAGGCGGTATTGTAATGAATGCAGGAGCCTTTGACGGAGAAATGAAGCAGGTTGTGGAAAGCGTTACTGTTTTTGACAAAAAAGGGAATCGGCTTGAGTTTAATAATGATACGATGGAGTTCGGATATCGTACCAGTGTAATTAAGAATTTTCCTTTTATTGTAATGGATAGTTGTTTTTTATTAAAACCCGGCGAGAAGGAAGTAATCGGGGAAAAAATGAAAGAATTCCAAAATAAAAGAAAAGAAAAACAACCTTTGGAATATGCAAGTGCGGGGAGTACATTTAAGCGTCCCGAAGGGCATTTTGCAGGCAAGCTGATCATGGATGCCGGTTTACAGGGATTTAAGATGGGCGGAGCCCAGGTATCGGAAAAGCATTGCGGTTTTGTGATTAATACGGGAGAGGCTACGGCCCGGGATATCAGGGATTTGATTTCCTATATTCAAGAAGAGGTCGGCAGACAATTTTCGGTAAAATTAGAGCCGGAAGTTATTTATTTAGGAGATTTCTAAATCATCTTGAAGGGAGAGTGGGAAGATGCGTTTTGTAGTAGTGACGGGAATGAGCGGCGGCGGTAAGAGCACGGCTCTGAAAATGTTGGAAGATACCGGATTTTACTGTGTGGATAATCTTCCTGTTTCCCTGATTGAAAAATTTGTAGAGTTGATCGCTACACCGGGGAGCAAGATTACAAAAGTAGCGCTGGGGCTGGATGTGCGTGCCGGGCATTCTTTTGCGGATGCAACACATATTTTAAAAATGCAAAAAGAAAAAGGATATGATTTTGAAATTCTTTTTATGGATGCATCAGATGGGGCATTGGTAAAACGTTATAAGGAAACCCGAAGAATTCATCCCCTCGCTGTGGAAGGCCGCTTAGAGGAAGGAATCTGCCGGGAAAGAAAAAGACTCGAGGGCATTCGGAACGAGGCGGATTTTGTAATTGATACCTCCAATCTCCTGACTCGGGAATTAAAGGAAGAATTAGATAGAATTTTTATTAAGAATGAGGAATATAATAGCCTTATGATAACATTATTATCATTTGGTTTTAAATATGGGATACCGACAGATGCCGATTTGGTATTTGATGTAAGGTTTTTACCCAATCCCTATTATATCAATACCTTAAAAATGAAAACAGGTAATGATAAGGATGTGCAGGACTATGTGATGAGTTTTCCGGAAGCTAAAGAATTTTTGGACAAGCTTATGGAGATGCTGCAGTTTCTGATTCCCTATTATATTAAAGAGGGCAAATACCAGCTTGTAGTTGCAATCGGCTGCACGGGCGGACAGCATAGAAGTGTAACCCTTGCTAATGAGCTGTATGCTAAGATGAAAAATCAAGGCAACTATGGTATTAATATAACTCATAGGGAATTGCGATAGGAGTAGTTTAGAATGTCATTTTCATCAGAAATCAAAGACGAGCTTTTCAAACATATGAGCCAAGCCAGGCATTGCCAGATTGCGGAATTAGCTGCAATCATGCATTTTAGCGGACAATATGGACAGGATAAAGGCGGAAGCCTCACCATTGGATTTCAGACGGAAAATGAAGCCCTTATCAGAAAAGGCTTTACATTATTGAAGAAAACATATAATATAAGTAATGATATGGTGATAGAAGGGGAAACTAAGGCGAATTTGATTGCAAAGCTAGGCAATCTTTCAGACCCTGTAGAACCATTATTGCTTAAGAACACCTGTTGCAGGAGAGCATTTTTAAGGGGTGCATTTTTATGCTGCGGCTCCATGAGTGATCCTGCGAAGGGATATCATCTTGAATTTGTATGCATTCGACAAAAGCAAGCCAAGCAGTTACAGGAAGTAATCGGTTTGTTTAACATAGAAGCAAAAATAGTATCCCGTAAGAAATATTTTGTGGTATATCTGAAAGAAGGAGCCGGCATTGTTGATCTTTTGAATGTAATGGAAGCACATGTATCACTCATGAATTTGGAAAATACGCGTATTCTAAAAGAGGTGCGTAATTCCGTAAACCGAAGGGTGAATTGTGAAGCGGCCAATATCAAAAAGACGGTGAAGGCATCCACCAGACAAACAGAAGATATTCTGTTGATAAAAGAGTATTATGGTTTTTCAAAACTTCCGGACAATTTGCGTGAAATGGCTGAGGTGAGACTTGAGTATCCGGATGCGGCATTGAAGGAGCTAGGGGAATATTTGGACCCGCCGGTAGGCAAATCCGGTGTCAATCATAGATTGCGCAAACTGAGTGAGCTCGCTGACACAATACGGGCGTGAAGGAGGAGAATATTATGACAAGGGAAACAATCACCATCAACCTGGAAAACGGGTTGGACGCAACACCCGCTGCTATGCTGGTGCAGGTTGCAAGTAAATTTGACAGTACGATTTACATTCAATCTGTAGACGGTGCAGTAAGGGTAAACGCAAAAAGCATCATGGGTATGATGAGTCTTGGCTTGAATGCCGGAGAATGTGTAGTAGTGGAAGCGGACGGATCCGACGAAAAAGAAGCAGTAAGTAATATTGAGAATTATCTGAGCGGGAAAGAAGCCTGCTGAGAGAAATAGCATTACAAATGAACAACAAAAGCGGAATCAATAAAGAAATCATTAATTCTTTACTAATTCCGCTTTTGTTTTGGAGTATCGTAGTTACAAAGGGGAGAGATTGTATGGCAG
>CAZJAS010000066.1:0-11450 GCA_964544135.1 uncultured Clostridium sp.
GTAATTTCCTAAGATAATAGAAAGTAAGCAAGGAGACAGTCAAAATGAGAAAAAGCGGTATTTTGCTTCCTGTATCGTGCATTCCATCCAGATATGGCATCGGTACATTTTCAAAGGAAGCATATGAATTTGTAGATTTTTTACAAATGGCAGGGCAGAAGGTATGGCAGATTCTGCCTTTGGGCTCTACAGGCTACGGTGATTCTCCTTACCAATCCTTTTCCACATTTGCAGGGAACCCGTATTATATAGATTTAGAGCAGTTAACGAAGCAGGGTTATCTTTTAGAAAATGAATGTGAGGCATATGATTTCGGTAGCAATGAGGATTATATTGATTATGAGAAAATCTATCGTTCCCGTTTCAAGATATTGCGTAAGGCATTTAATAGAGCATTAGCTGATAAGGGACTGAATCAGGATGTTGAATATAAACGCTTTATAGAAAAAAACAAATACTGGCTTGAAGATTATGCCCTATATATGGCAATAAAAAACAGCTTTGGCGGAGTGTGTTGGATTGAATGGGATGAGGATATCCGTTTACGTAAAGAAAAGGCTCTAAAGGCATACCATGAAAAGTATAAAACCGATGTGGAATTTTATTATTTCCAGCAATATATATTTTATAAGCAATGGAAAGCTCTTAAATCCTATGCCAATGAGAGGGGAATTGAAATAGTTGGAGATATTCCCATCTATGTGGCGTTTGACAGTGCGGATACTTGGGCAGGACCCGAATTGTTTCAATTGGATGAAACACGCACCCCGATTGCGGTAGCGGGCTGTCCTCCCGATGCCTTTTCCGACACCGGACAGCTTTGGGGGAATCCCTTATACGAATGGGCCTATCATGAGAAAACAGGTTTTGCCTGGTGGATGAAACGAATTGCATATTGCTATGAGCTCTATGATTCGGTTCGTATCGACCATTTCAGAGGCTTCGATGAATATTGGTCGATTCCTTATGGCAATAAGACGGCAGAAATAGGTTCTTGGCGCAAAGGTCCCGGCTATTTGATATTTGAAGCTATGAAAAATACCCTGGGTGACAGAAAAGTAATTGCAGAGGATTTGGGATTTTTAACGAAAAGCGTGATTGAATTGGTAGAAAAAACCGGCTATCCCGGTATGAAGATATTGCAGTTTGCATTTGACTCCAGAGAAGAAAGCGATTATTTGCCACATAATTATTCAAAGAATTGTGTGGTTTATACAGGAACCCATGACAATGATACAACCTTGGGATGGTATACCTCTCTGCCGAAGGCAGATAGAAAATTTGCCGACAAGTACATGAATCTGAGAGAAGATGAGGAAGAAGTGGAATGGGAGTTTATCCGTGCCGCTATTTCCTCCGTGGCAGATACGGCAATCATACCCATTCAGGATTATCTGGGACTGGATGAAAGAGCAAGAATCAATATACCGTCTACAGTGGGAAACAACTGGAGGTGGCGTATGAAAAAGGATGACTGCACAGAAGAATTAGCGGAGCGTATTCGAGAAATGTGTAAGCTGTACGGCAGGTAGTATTAATTTAACAACTAACTAATAAGCCACCAAATATATAAATTATCTGATGGCTTGTATTTTTATGTTAGCTGCCTATGTATTATAATTTGCGCATACTTAAATAGGAATTATGATAGGAGGCATTGTAGGTCACATCCTCTAAGAACCAATCAGGCGGCAGGAAAGTTTCTGCCGCATTTTTACTGCCAAATTCTACCTCCGCAAGTATGAGGGGAGCAAAGGGCGGGTCAAAAACATCCAATTCAATCGTTAAATAATAGCCTTCGGGTGGTCTGGGCCCTCCTTCCGCAAAACGTGGCTGTGTGAGAGGAATCAAATATCTTTTTTTAGAAATAATATTACCGTCCGCCTTATTTCTCAGATGATAATAGGATTTTTCGTTTAGTGTGAGATTATACTCTTCCCTTGCCATCATGCCATCTCCCTTGTAGGTCAGATAAAATTCATTATTTTGTCTGCGGACACGGACTACAGGGTCGGTATTCAGATAAGCCTGCTCAATAATATGGAAGGGATATTCATCCAGATTTTCGGGAAGCTGTTTTATAGTAAATTTACGTTCGATTTCCATGAAAATTCTCCTTTAAGTATAATACAATCATTATACCCTTTTTTATGATTAAAACAAGGGCGCTCACGGTGGACAGGTTTTATAAGATGCTGTAAAATAAAGGAAGATTGAACTATCAATAATCAGAACAGGAGGTTCCCATGAAAAAGGCGGCAATTTTTTTAGCAGAAGGATTTGAAGAAATAGAAGCACTTACACCCGTGGATTTATGCAGAAGGGCAGGTATTGATACGATTATGGTTTCCGTTAATGAGAACAACAAGGTAACCGGTGCTCATGGTATCAGTGTGATAGCGGATATGCTGTTGGAGGAAGTGAATTTTGACAGCTTGGATATGATGATATTACCGGGTGGAATGCCCGGAACAACAAACTTAGAGAACAATACATTACTCATGCAAAAGCTGGATGCTTTTTATGAAGCCGAAAAATACATCAGTGCAATATGTGCAGCACCCAGTATACTGGGGCATAGGGGATATCTAAAAGGCAGGAATGCCTGTGCCTTTCCAGGATTTGAAGAGGATTTAATCGGTGCAAATGTAAGTATGAATCAGGTTGAGGTATCAGGACCGATTATTACATCCCGTGGGATGGGAACCGCAATTCCTTTTGGACTTGCCATATTAGAACGCTTATGCGGCAGTAAAACAGCGAAGGAAATGGCAGAAGCGATTCTGTATAAATAAGTTTGATTAAAAACATGCAAGAAAAGAACTCGCAAAACGCCATTCTCCGCCTGTGGCGAGTCGTGTTAATTAAAAAAACAAGGAAGGTAGTAAAGTCTACCTCCCTTGTTAATTGTGTCTTAGGATATTATTTTCCGTTACACATTGCAATTCTTTGTTTCATGAAATGTTATTTCATGGACTCTTCCTGCTTCCTAATCATTCTACGAACCATTTCGCCGCCGATAGAACCAGCTTCTCTAGAAGTTAAGTCACCATTGTAACCTTCCTTCAAGTTAACGCCAAGTTCTGATGCAACTTCATTCTTAAAACGATCCAATGCAGCTTTAGCTTCAGGAACTTCTACTCTATTAGATTTGCTTGTCATTTTTGTTCACCTCCATAAGTTTTTGTTTTGATTTAGCAGTCTATAACTGCAATCTATCTTCAAGATAAGCAGATAAGAACCACTTATCCCGAAGATGTTGCAACAGCTATTTAATAACAAATACTGTTTTTTCGTGAAAGCGTGTTTTTATCACTTATCTTGATGTTAGTATTAGCAGTGCTCAGAAAATTATTATGGTAAGTTTTACAAAATTTCAAAAAGTATTTTAGGGAAATAAATATAGATTGAAATAATAAAAATTTCATGCTATAATTCATTATAAATAAAAACGTTTTTATTATGTTTTAATACGATGCGATAAGAAAATAATAAAGCGCAAAGAGCGTAGAAGGAAAAGCAAATGCAGGATAAAAAGATCGGAACGCCATTAAAAGCCGTGGCACCTTTTTGCAGAACAGCAGCGGCACAGGGAGCGGTATTATTAAAAAACGAAGGCGGTATGCTGCCCATTAAAAAAGAGGATCGTCTTGCCATATTCGGCAGATGTCAGATTGACTATTACCGAAGCGGAACAGGCTCGGGAGGAGCGGTTAATGTGGAGTATGCCACCAATCTCCTAGACGGTCTTGGCAATTACCCATGGGTCAACCTTAACAAGACTCTCATTGAAGTTTATAAGAATTGGATTCAGGAGCATCCCTTTAAAAACGGAGGAGGAGGTTGGGCAGCAGAGCCATGGAATCAGGAAGAAATGCCTCTTTCTGACGAATTGGTAAAAGAGATTGCAAGAAGCTCAAATAAAGCGATCATAGTAATAGGAAGAACAGCAGGTGAGGATCAGGATAATCTGGATGAACCGGGCAGTTACAGACTAACGGAAGAAGAGAAAAATATGATAAATGTTGTGACTCGTTATTTTTCTCAAACGGCGGTTATTTTAAATGTTTCCAATATAATAGATATGAGTTGGACCTTACAGGATTGGTGCCATGGCAATATCAAATCTTTGCTATATACCTGGCATGGCGGTATCGAAGGAGGAAATGCAACAGCGGATTTACTGGTGGGTGAGGTATCCCCATCGGGTCATCTTTCGGATACCATTGCGTACTCTCTGGAGGATTATCCGGCTTTTTCAAATTACGGGAATGATGATTATAATTTGTATCAGGAAGATATATATGTAGGTTACCGATATTTTGAAACCTTCTGCCCTGAAAAGGTGATGTATCCGTTTGGATTTGGTTTATCCTATACCACTTTTGCAGTAGAGCAGCTGAAGGGCCAAAGAAAAGGCAGCGGGATTGAAAGCAAGATCTGCATCGGGGTAAAGGTTACAAATACTGGAGATTATAGCGGTAAGGAGGTTGTGCAGGTTTATGTGGAAGCGCCTCAGGGAAAATTAGGAAAACCTAAAAAGGTCCTTATTAATTTTGCCAAAACCCATTTGCTTGCCCCCGGTGAATCACAGGAGCTGATGCTGGAAACTGAGGTTAGTCGATTTGCTTCCTATGATGACAGCGGTGTGACGGGATACAAATCCGCTTATGTATTGGAAGAAGGTAACTACCGCTTTCATATGGGCACGGATTGCCGCAATACCACAGAAATACAAGCAGAAGAGCAGATTTTTAAATTGGAGAAGCTGCTTGTGGTAAAAGAGGTAAGCGAGGCAGCCGCACCGATTAAGCCCTTTACCAGAATAAAGCCGGGAAAAGTAAAAAACGGAGTTTATGAAATAGTCTATGAGCCCGTTCCGTTAAGAACCATAGATTTAGAAAAACGTATTTTAGATCATTTACCTGCCCCACTTCCCCAACCGGAGAGAACAGATATTACCTTTCGAGAGGTGAAGGAAGGGAAAGCTTCCTTAGAGGCATTTACAGCGCAGTTATCCGTAAAGGAGTTGGCTGCTATGGTGCGGGGGGAAGGTATGTGCAGCAATAAGGTGACGCCCGGTACGGCTGCCGCCTTCGGCGGTATCAGTGACGAGCTGGTGCAAAGAGGAGTTCCCGTAGCCTGCGCGGCGGACGGACCTTCCGGTATTCGAATGGATACGGGAGGAACAGCCACCCAGCTTCCCATCGGTACCTTGCTGGCCTGCAGTTTCGACGGGGATTTGGTGGAGGAGCTTTTCTATTTGGAAGGGCAAGAAATGGTACAAAATCAAATTGATGCACTTTTGGGCCCCGGTATTAATATTCACAGATATCCTCTAAACGGCAGAAATTTTGAATATTTTTCCGAAGATCCTTATGTGACGGGCATCTTTGCCATAGCCTGTGAAAAAGGAATGAAACGGGCGGGTACCACGGGTACGCTGAAGCATTTTGCTTGTAATAATCAGGAAAGAAATCGTCATGTGGTAGATTCCGTGTTATCGGAAAGAGCGCTTCGGGAAATCTATTTAAAGGGCTTTGAAATGGCTGTGGAGGAAGGCAGTGTCAGCTCAATAATGACTACCTACAATCCGATGAACGGTTATCAAAATGCATCCGGCTATGATTTGAATACCACGATACTCCGAGGAGAATGGGGTTATCAGGGTATTGTAATGACCGACTGGTGGGCGAGGATTAATGATGTGCTGAAGGGAGGAAAGGGGAAGCTGACCGATCTCCGTTCTATGCTGCGTTCTCAAAATGATGTTTATATGGTAGTTAATAATGATGGAGCGGCCATCAATTCCTCAGGAGATAATATTGAAACCGCATTGTTAAAAGGCAGCTTGACCTTAGGGGAATTGCAGCGCAGCGCTATGAATATACTCCGTTTCCTCATAGATACCAAGGCCTCTGAGCGGGAGCCCAGAGTGGTAATGCCGGTGGAAGTGGATCCCCTGCCGGGTTCAATATCGGTACCTCATAATGCGAAGTCAATTAAGAAAAAAATAAATGTTAGACGGAGTCAAACACAGAAGGGCAGCATACTTCTTCGGGTGGACCATGATGGCATCTACAATATACTGGTGGATATACGGTCCGAACAAAGAATGACGGCACAAATGCTTTGCCAATTGTATTTAAATAATATAAAAACCGGAGATATCCAGACAAACGGTACAGGGGGTAATTGGTTTAAGCAAAGGGCGGCAAAGGCAGAGCTTAGGAGCGGTTTGTATGAAATGACTCTAAAGCATATCAGACCGGGGATAGAGATATCCTATATTGAATTTGTGGAGGCATGATGAAGAAGGTAACCATAAAAGATGTGGCAAGGGAAGTGGGAATGTCCATTTCTACAGTGTCCAATGCACTCAACGATGTGGATGTACTCCGCCCCGAAACAAAGGCATATATTCTTGAAGCGGCGGACAGGATGCATTATATTCCCAATTTAAACGGAAGAAATCTAAAAGTACAATCCACAAAGGTAATCGGCTTGTTCGTAAGTTACATGGGCGGACCCTATATGGGTGCCCTTACGGATTCCATGGCAAGGCAGTGTATGGAGTCAGGCTATGAAATGCAGGTATTTGTGACGGGACAAAATAAATCCATAATGAGCAATCTCTTAGGATGCAGAGTGGATGGTGGCGTAATAGTAAACAGCACGCTTTCTAAAAGACAGGAAAAGGAGCTGCAGGAAGCTGCCATTCCCATTGTATACCTAAATAAAGAGACTGTGGGAGAGTATCAGTCCGGTGTGTTTTTTGATTCTTATGAAGCGGGAAAGATGGCGGCACAGTATTTTATAAATAAGGATTTACGCCGACTGGGCCTCATAGAAGGTCCTGATAATTATGACAGTAAGGAACGAAGCAGAGGCTTTCGGGATGTACTGATGAAACATAATATTGAACTTAAGGATGAATTTGTTTGGCAGGGAGGTTTTTCCCGGGATATGACTTATCAAGCCATTAATCATTTTCTTTCTAAATTAAAGGACAGTAAGGACATGCATCCATTGCCCGAGGCCATTTTTGCCGCAGCTGATGTAAGTGCCATCGGCTGTATGGAAGCATTGGCGCAGGCGGGAATCGGAGTACCCAAAGATGTGAAGATTCTGGGCTGTGATGATATTGAGCTATGCCGCTATGTCAACCCTCCCCTTACCACCATCAAAACCAATTTTGAGGAACAGGGTAAGGTTGCGGTCAACTGTCTTCTAACCATGCTGCAGGGAGAAAGCGCCGGGAAGCAAATGCGCCTTTCCTGCAAAATGGTGGAAAGAGAAACCGCCTAAAAGGATTTTTTAGTAGGCTTACTGATATGGCGGAACATGAAGAACAGGCAAATCACATTGGGAAGCACCATGATGGCATTGACTAGGTCTGTTACGCTCCATACCAGCCCCATGGGGATAATAGCCCCTATGTAAATCATAACAATATACACCAGATGATAAGAGCGGACGCCTGCTTCACCAAACAGGTAGGCCGCTCCTTTTTCCCCCAAAAAGCACCAGCCTACCAGGGTGGCAAGGGCAAAGGCTATTAACGCAAGGGTTAAGAAGGCATTGCCTCCGAAGGGAAGATAGGCAAATGCGGCATTGGTCAGTCCCGCTTCGGTATAACCTTTTGTACTGCCCGGATGAGCCAGAATACTGCTTACTATGGTAAAACCTGTTAAAGTGCACATAATAATGGTATCCCAGAATACAGCGGTCATGGAGATAAGGGCTTGCCGGATGGGATTTGCGGTGGCGGAAGCCCCGGCCGCGATTGCGGCTGTACCGATCCCGGCCTCATTGGTGAAAAGGCCTCTTGCGATGCCAAAACGTGCGGCAATTAAAAAGGTGCTTCCTACAAAACCGCCTCCTGCAGCCTGTGCCGTAAAGGCAGAGGAGAGGATGAGGGAAAGGGAGGGAAGCAGGAAGCTGCGGTTCTGCCACATAAGAAAAAGGCATGCTCCCATGTAAAGAAAACTGAGAGGAGGAACCAATCGGGTACAGAAATTACCGATACTGCTGATGCCGCCAAGTATGACCATCCCGGTCAATACTGCTGCCGCTATTCCGATAATATGAGGGGAAAGTCGCCAAGTGGAGTACGCCGCATCCGCAATCGCAGAGGATTGTGTGGTACAACCGACACCAATGGCGGCACATAAGACACAGGTGGCATAAAATTTTGCTAAGAATTTGCTTTTTAATCCCTGTTCCAGTACATACATGGGACCGCCGGCACTTGTACCGTCAGGCATGGTTTTACGGTACACGCAGCTTAAATAGCATTCCGCATAGGCGGTTGCCATTCCGAAAAGCCCGGTTAAAAAGCACCAAAAAAGCGCTCCCGGTCCTCCCAGGGCGATGGCGGTGGATACGCCTACTATATTTCCGGTGCCAAGGGTGGCGGCCAATGTGGTTGCAAGAGTGGCAAAGCCGCTTAGCCCCTTACCCTTTGTCTTTTTTTCGGGCGTGACGGAAAGTCGGATGGCGCGTAAGGTAAGACGCTGGGGACGCAGTCGTATGGTAAAAAACAGATGGGTAGCTGCCAAAATCAGAATAATGGGACCGTTCCAGAGAAAGGCATTGATTTTTTCTAAAAAAGTAATAAGAGTATTAGCCATAAGTGCCTCTGCTTCGAAAGCTTCATTATTATAATATATAGAAAAATATTTAGAAAATGTTTATAAAATGATTATTGATTTTATTGTACCCTGTGTTATATTGTCTATAGAACAGATAACGATTAAAAAGGAGGCTATTACTTATGAATATTTCAAAATTCACACAAAAATCCATGGAAGCAGTGGAACGCTGTCAGAAGCTTGCTTATGAATATGGAAATCAGGAGATAGAACAGGAGCATTTGCTCTATAGCCTTTTAACCATAGAGGACAGCTTGATTTTAAAGCTGATAGAAAAAATGGAAATCAATAAGGAGCATTTTTTAAACCGCGTTGAGAATGATTTGCAAAAAAGAGTAAAAGTACAGGGCGGCAGCCTGCAGATAGGTGCGGCTTTAAATAAGGCGCTTCTTTCTTCGGAGGACGAGGCAAAACGCTTGGGAGATGAATATGTTTCCGTAGAGCATTTATTCCTTTCCATGATACAGAATCCCAATCGTGCAATAAAAGATATTTTTACCGAATACGGGATTACCAGAGAACGATTTTTGCAGGCGCTTTCTACAGTGAGGGGCAATCAACGGGTAACAAGCGACAACCCGGAGGCTACTTATGACACCTTAAATAAATACGGTCAGGATTTGGTGGAAAGGGCAAGGGAGCAGAAGCTGGATCCTGTGATTGGGCGTGACAATGAAATCCGCAATATCATTCGTATATTGTCCCGTAAAACCAAGAATAATCCGGTGCTGATCGGAGAACCCGGCGTGGGTAAAACCGCAGTGGTGGAAGGACTTGCGCAGCGTATTGTACGCGGAGATGTGCCCTTGGGTTTAAAGGATAAGAAGATTTTCGGCTTGGATATGGGATCGCTGGTGGCAGGCGCCAAGTATCGTGGCGAATTTGAGGAACGCTTAAAGGCAGTACTTGATGAGGTGAAAAAGAGCGACGGGCAGATTATTTTATTCATCGATGAGCTTCATACCATTGTGGGAGCAGGCAAAACGGACGGGGCATTGGATGCGGGCAATATGCTTAAACCCATGCTGGCCAGAGGAGAGCTGCATTGTATCGGTGCTACTACCTTGGATGAGTACAGGCAGTATATTGAAAAGGATGCGGCATTGGAACGCCGTTTCCAGCCTGTTATGATTGATGAACCTGCCGTGGAGGATACCATCTCTATTTTAAGAGGATTAAAAGACCGCTATGAGGTATTTCATGGGGTTAAGATTATGGACAATGCGCTGGTCAGCGCCGCAGTGCTGTCGGATCGGTATATTTCCGACCGATTTTTACCAGATAAAGCCATTGATCTGGTGGATGAGGCATGTGCGCTGATTAAGACGGAGTTGGATTCCATGCCCACAGAATTAGATGAATTACAGCGTAAAATCATGCAGCTTGAAATCGAAGAGACGGCACTCAAAAAGGAAGAGGACAGATTAAGCAGGGAACGGTTGGAAGCATTACAAAAAGAGCTGGCTGAGCTAAGGGAAGTATTTGCCGGCAAAAAAGCCCAGTGGGATAATGAAAAAGCAGCCGTTGATAAGCTGTCGAAGCTGCGTGAGGAAATCGAAAGCATCAACAGCCAGATCCAAATCGCACAAAGAGAAGGGGAGCTGGAAAAGGCGGCAGAGCTATCCTACGGCAAGCTGCCCGCTCTGAAGAAGCAGCTTGAATCGGAGGAGGAACAGGTAAGAAGCGGTGAGCTCTCACTTGTCCATGAAAGCGTATCGGAAGAAGAGATTGCCAAAATAGTATCCCGATGGACGGGAATTCCCGTGGCCAGGCTGACGGAAAGTGAAAGAAATAAGACATTGCATCTCGATGAAGAGCTGCACAGGCGTGTAGTGGGTCAGGACGAGGGTGTGACAAAGGTGTCGGAAGCGATTATGCGCTCCAAAGCCGGTATCAAGGACCCAAGGAAACCCATCGGCTCCTTCTTGTTTCTGGGACCTACCGGTGTGGGTAAAACAGAGCTTGCCAAATCCTTGGCCCAGGCCTTGTTTGACAACGAGAGCAATATGGTGCGTATCGATATGAGTGAGTATATGGAGAAGTTTGCGGTATCCCGTTTGATCGGTGCGCCTCCCGGATATGTGGGTTATGAGGAAGGCGGACAGTTGACCGAAGCAGTCAGAAGGAAACCTTATTCCGTAGTCCTATTTGATGAGATAGAAAAGGCACATCCCGATGTATTTAATGTATTGCTGCAGGTATTGGATGACGGTCGTATTACCGATTCCCAAGGCCGGACAGTGGATTTTAAAAATACCATTTTAATAATGACCTCTAATATCGGTGCTCATTATCTCTTAGACGGTATCGGTAAGGACGGCAGCATCAGACCGGAAACGGAGCAGCTTGTTATGGGAGAATTGCGCAACTATTTCAGACCCGAGTTCCTGAATCGTTTGGACGAAACCATTCTCTTTAAGCCCCTTACCAAAGACAATATCAGCGGTATCATCCATTTGATTATAGAGGATTTGAACAAAAGGCTATCCGACAGAAAATTGTGCATCAAGCTGACGGACGAGGCTAAGGACTTTGTTGTGGAGCATGCCTACGATCCCGTATACGGTGCCCGTCCTTTAAAACGCTATATCCAAAAATACGTGGAAACCCTTTCGGCTAAATTAATATTATCCGATCAGGTTGGAGAAGGGGATACCATTCAAATAGAGGTAATAGACGGTGCCCTCACGGCAAGGGCGGTAACGGGATAATAGAGTTTGAAATAGATAAAGTCGTTTGGTATAATAGTGTGAAATAAAACATTTCACAATCCTTATTTGTATGTCCGCTAAAGCG
>CAZJAS010000067.1:0-11438 GCA_964544135.1 uncultured Clostridium sp.
CAGCGGTGGAGTCGACAATAAACAAAGCGCATTCAATCCGGACGGCAGTATTAATGAAACTAAATTTAATACGGACAATATTATGAATAACAATACATATGCTACAAATAACTCCGCAGCGGATGCAAGCCAATATACCAATATGGGAAATACGAACCAGAATATATATGGAGGAAACGTAAACCAGGGACCTTATGTGGGAGATCCTAATCAGAATATATATGGAGGAAACGTAAACCAAGGACCCTATATGGGAGATCCTAATCAGAATATATATGGAGGAAACCCAAACCAGGGACCCTATATGGGAGATACTAATCAGTATACCTATGGCGGAGCCTCGGTTGCCTCTCCTGTTATTGAGAATAATAAAAGAGGGAAGGGTGTAATCGGTGCTTTATTAGGTGCCTTGGTTGGTGGAATATTGTGGACATTAATTGGTTGCCTGGGTTATGTTTCCGGTTGGATAGCGGTAGCTATTTTCACTCTGGCACAATTTGGTTATAAAAAATTAAGCGGTAAAAGTGATAAATTTGGAATTATTATTAGTTTAATATTCGGACTGCTCATTATTATTCCCGCTACCTATGTTTCATATGGTTTCAGTCTGTTTCAGGAATTAAATACCATGGGGTCCTTTTCCTTGTTTGAAGTATTAGGTGATATGCCTTTTTATATGGAGAGATATGATTTATGGCCCAACTTTTTAGCAACTTTAGGTCAGGGATATTTGTTTAGTGTTATTGGTGCTCTTATTGTGGGATTCGGCTCATTTGGAGGCAATAAAAGAGTAAGAAGATAAAAATAAAAAGAATATAAAATAACTATTAAATCAATACAAATGAGTAAAGTGAAGAAAAGAAGAGGAATAACGAGATAAGATAAGATATATAAATCTGTTTGTCCTTGCATGCAGTTGCAAAGCGGTGCATATAAAACTAATATATGTTTTAGAAATTAGCACTCTTTCACAACGAGTGCTAATAATATGAAAATAATAGAAACCAGAATTATTAACAAGGAGGCAATCAATATGAAGTTAGTACCATTAGGTGACAGAGTAATTTTAAAACAATTAGTAGCAGAAGAGACTACAAAATCAGGTATTGTTCTTCCCGGTCAAAACAAAGAAAAGCCCCAGCAGGCTGAGGTTATTGCAGTTGGTCCGGGCGGTTGTATTGACGGCAAAGAAATAAAGATGGAAGTAAAGGACGGCGATCAGGTTATCTATTCAAAGTATGCCGGTACCGAGGTAAAGATTGAAGAAGAAGAATTTATTATTGTAAAACAGAGTGATATTCTTGCGGTTATTCAGTAATGTAAATAAGTCAAACAGAAATAATTGAATCGGAGGCGTAAAAGATATGGCAAAGGAAATTAAATTTGGCGCAGAAGCGCGTACAGCATTAGGCAGAGGTGTTGATCAGCTGACAGACACAGTAAGAGTTACATTAGGACCTAAAGGAAGAAATGTAGTACTGGATAAGTCCTTTGGTTCTCCCCTAATCACCAATGACGGTGTTACGATTGCAAAAGAAATTGAATTAGAAGATGCATTTGAAAATATGGGTGCACAGCTTGTAAAGGAAGTTGCTACTAAGACCAATGATGTGGCAGGTGACGGAACCACAACTGCAACCGTACTTGCACAGGCTATGATTACTACAGGCATGAAGAATCTGGAAGCGGGCGCAAATCCCATTATCTTAAGAAAGGGTATGAAAAAAGCAACAGATTGTGCGGTAGAAGCCATTGCAAAGATGAGTGCCAAAGTTAACGGTAAGGAGCATATTGCAAGAGTAGCCGCTATTTCAGCAGGTGATGAAGAGGTAGGACTGCTTGTAGCGGATGCTATGGAAAAGGTGAGCGGCGACGGCGTTATTACGATTGAAGAAAGCAAAACCATGCAGACAGAGCTTGATCTGGTAGAAGGTATGCAGTTTGACAGAGGCTATATTTCCGCATACATGGCTACCGATATGGATAAGATGGAAGCAACTCTTGAAAATCCGTATATTCTTATTACTGATAAGAAGATTTCCAGTATTCAGGAAATCCTTCCTCTCTTAGAGCAGGTGGTACAGTCCGGTGCAAAATTATTAATCATTGCTGAGGATGTAGAAGGGGAAGCCCTTACCACATTGATTGTCAATAAGCTGCGCGGTACCTTTAATGTAGTGGCAGTAAAGGCTCCCGGATACGGTGACAGAAGAAAGGCAATGTTGGAAGATATTGCAATTCTTACCGGCGGACAGGTAATCAGCTCCGAGCTTGGACTGGAATTGAAGGATACTACCATGGAGCAGTTAGGCCGTGCAAAGTCAGTAAAGGTACAGAAAGAAAATACGATTATTGTGGATGGCGAGGGTGAGAAGGATGCAATCCAGGCTCGCATTACTCAGATTAAGAAACAAATCGAAGAAACCACTTCAGATTTTGATAAAGAAAAATTGCAGGAGCGTCTTGCTAAGCTGGCAGGCGGTGTTGCGGTTATTCGTGTAGGTGCAGCAACCGAAACAGAAATGAAAGAAGTTAAGCTTCGTTTGGAAGATGCACTGGCAGCAACCAGAGCAGCGGTAGAAGAAGGTATTATCAGCGGCGGCGGTTCGGCATACATTCATGCATCCAAGGATGTGGAGAAATTACGCGATACATTGGAAGGTGATGAAAAGACCGGTGTGAATATTGTATTAAAGGCATTGGAATCACCTTTGTATAATATTGCTATGAATGCAGGGTTGGAAGGCAGTGTTGTTGTAAATAAGGTAAAAGATCTAGAAACAGGCATGGGCTTTGATGTTTTAAAAGAAGAATATGTTAATATGGTAAATGACGGCATTTTAGACCCGACGAAGGTTACCAGAAGCGCACTGCAGAATGCAACCAGTGTTGCGGCTACTCTTTTAACCACAGAGTCCGTAGTGGCTATTATCAAAGAAGATATTCCTGCAATGCCTGCGGGAGCCGGCGGTATGGGCGGTATGATGTAAGTCAAGGCAAATATATAAATATGAAGTAACGACCGGTTATGGGAATTTTCCTGTAACCGGTCGTTTTTGTACTTATTAATATTTCTATTAAATTTTTTATTGACATATACCCCAAAGGGGTATATAATAAGGAGCCAAAGAGGAGATAATGATATGATAGAAGAAAAAGAAATTTGTTGCCACAAGACAAAAGAACGTTCGGGTAAAGAATATAAAAATTTAATCCACCGACTGAACCGTATAGAAGGGCAAATACGAGGTATCAGGGGAATGGTGGAAAAGGATATCTATTGTACGGATATTTTAGTGCAGGTATCAGCGGTAAATGCAGCTTTAAACAGCTTTAATAAAGTTCTTTTAGAAAACCATATAAAGACCTGTGTGATAAAGGATATTCAGGAAGGAAAAGAAGAGACGGTAGATGAACTGCTTGTAACATTACAGAAACTCATGAAATAATATAAGAATTGGGAAACTGGTTTCTGGTAGCTCTACTCTTCCTAATACTTTGTCAGCCGGTTTTTCTAACCATTCCAATGAGCCCTTCTCATCTCCATAGAAAAAGATGGCATTCCAAAGTAATATGGAGAGTAGAGCCAATAGAAATGAGTTTTGAAATTAGTAACTAGAAATAATAGATAGGAAGGAGACTGGGAAATGGATCAATATGATATAACAGGAATGAGCTGTGCTGCTTGCAGTACCCGTGTGGAAAAAGCGGTATCTAAAGTACCGGGAACAGTATCCTGCTCGGTCAGCTTGCTTACCAACTCCATGGGAGTGGAAGGAAGTGCAACAGCTTCAGAAATTATAGCTGCTGTAGAGAAAGCCGGTTATAATGCAACAAAGAAAGAGCGTGGTTCTAAAAAGATCCATGAGGGAGATAAAAAAGAGGAAGAAGGCTTGTTACAGGATAAGGAAACACCGGCATTGTTTCGTAGGGTGTTGGCATCTTCGGTTTTTCTCATCATACTCATGTATCTCTCTATGGGGCATATGATGTGGGGTTGGCCGCTCTTTGCATCCCTGGCTGATAATTATATAGCCCAGGGGCTGTTACAGCTGCTGCTTACTTTAATCATAATGTATATTAATAGAAACTTTTTTATCAGTGGTTTTAAAAGCCTGCTGAATAGAGCACCCAATATGGACACTTTGGTAGCATTGGGAGCGGGAGCGGCTTTTGTATACAGTACCTATGCTCTCTTTGCGATGACGGGTGCACAGGTTAAGGGAGATATGCAAGGTGTAATGACCTATATGCATGAATTTTATTTTGAATCGGCAGCCATGATATTAACCCTGATTACAGTGGGAAAGATGTTGGAGGCAAAATCTAAGGGCAGGACCACGGATGCATTAAAGAGCCTGCTTAGATTGGCACCCAAGACAGCAACTGTGTTAAGGGGTGGGGCAGAGACAGAGGTTTCTATCGACCAAGTAGAAAAGGGAGATGTTTTTGTAGTAAGGCCCGGTGAGAATATTCCTGTGGACGGCAAGGTGTTAGAGGGCAACAGCGCAGTCAATGAGGCGGCACTGACGGGGGAAAGTATTCCTGTGGATAAAACAGTAGGAGACAGAGTATCTGCCGCAACCGTCAATCAGTCAGGATTCCTTAAATGCGAGGCTATCAGAGTGGGCGAAGATACAACCTTGTCCCAAATCATCCAAATGGTCAGCGATGCAGCTGCAACAAAGGCCCCTATTGCAAAAGTAGCGGATCAGGTATCCGGTGTATTTGTTCCTATTGTAATTGGCATTGCAGCACTAACCATCATGATCTGGCTTTTTGCCGGTGAAAGTGTAGGATTCGCATTGGCTAGGGGTATATCGGTGCTTGTAATAAGTTGTCCTTGTGCTCTGGGGCTTGCTACTCCCGTAGCTATTATGGTAGGCAACGGAATGGGTGCTAAAAACGGTATAATGTTTAAAACAGCAGTTTCTTTAGAGGAAATAAGCAAGTTAAGAATTGTGGCATTGGATAAGACTGGCACAATCACCTTGGGAGAGCCTAGTGTGACCGACATGATTCCCTCAGAAGGTATATCCAAAGAGGAGCTTCTTACTGCAGCCTATGCATTGGAGAGAAAAAGCGAGCACCCTTTAGCAAAAGCAATTTTAAGATACGGGGAAGAAAAGAATATAGAAGCAAAGGAAGTTACTGATTTTACTGCCCTACCCGGTAATGGATTGACCGCACAATATGAGGGTACAGTCTTAAGCGGTGGCAATTATAAATTTATAAGCGGCACGGCCCATATTTCAGAAGCAATAAAGATGAGCTCACAACTTCTTGCCGAAGAGGGAAAAACGCCCCTGTTTTTTGCTAGGGGAGACAAGCTCATGGGTATTATTGCAGTGGCGGATGTAATCAAAGAGGACAGCCCCCGGGCGGTAGCCCAGCTGCAAAGCATGGGATTAAAAGTAGTCATGCTTACCGGGGACAATAAACGGACGGCGGCAGCAATCGGAAGGCAAGCGGGTGTAGATGAAGTGATTGCCGGCGTATTGCCAGATGGGAAGGAAAATGTGATTCGCTCACTGCAGAAGCAGGGAAAAACAGCAATGGTGGGTGATGGTATCAATGATGCCCCCGCACTTACCAGAGCGGATATCGGGATTGCTATCGGAGCGGGAACGGATATCGCAATTGATGCCGCCGATGTGGTACTGATGAAAAGCAGCCTGCGTGATGTACCCGCAGCAATCCGGCTGGGCCGTATGACATTACGTAATATTCATCAAAACTTATTTTGGGCATTTATCTATAATATTATAGGAATTCCTTTGGCAACAGGACTATTGATTCCAATATTTGGCTTGCAGCTCAATCCCATGTTTGCCGCAGCAGCAATGAGTTTATCAAGCTTCTGTGTGGTAATCAATGCATTGCGACTCAATCTGGTACGTATTCATGACAGCAGCCGGGACAAAGCATTGCCACAAACAAATAAGAATAAAATAATGGAGGGAAAAGAAATGGAAATAACATTAAAAATTGAAGGTATGACTTGCGGACACTGTGAAGGAAGAGTGAAAAAAGCGCTTGAGGAAATTGCGGGCGTAACTGCTGCATCAGTCAGCCATGAAGACGGTACCGCAGCAGTAAAGCTAAGCGAAGCGATTTCTTCTGATCTATTACAAAAGGCAGTGGAGGAGCAAGGTTATAAGGTTCTTTCTGTAGAGTAATCAGTTTATATTCTCGCCATAGGGGATTTCCTCTATGGCGTTTTTAAGTGATGGAGCAAAAAAATATGCAAGTGTGTAGTATACTTTTTTTATTATAGAGAACTAATCCAGATGACTATTTTATGTAGTCAAAAATTTCATTATATGATATACTTTAATTATAAAAGCATCTATAAAAGTTAGTAAGATTTATGTATTACATAGTTTAACTGATTATATGCTATAATTCATTTGTTGAAATATCTCTACAAAGGTAGTATGATTTATATATTACATAGGAAGATTGACGGAGGAAAAATGCATTTGTTTGAAGATAAATTATAGATTTATGTGGAGAGATGGCTGTATAAAGACAGCAATCCATTCATAGAAATGTATGATATTAAGAATAAGGAATATAAATTAAATGCATATCCTTGCTAAAATATGCTCTGCATAGAAGAAGTCAGAGTAGAAAAGAAAATTAATGACAAGCAAGAGAATTGTTAGGAGGTATTATAATGGTTTATAAAAAATTCCAGGAATTAGAGCTATCTGCATTGGGAATGGGAATCATGCGTTTACCTTTAGTGGATGGGGATGATTCTAAAATCGACGAGGAAGCCACAGAGGAAATGATTGATTATGCTATGGAACAGGGAATCAATTATTATGATACGGCTTGGGGGTATCATAGTGGACAATCGGAAATTGTGATAGGAAAGCTTCTTAAAAAATATCCTCGAGATCGTTTTTATCTTGCGACTAAGTTTCCGGGTTATGATTTAGCTAATATGAATAAAATAGAAAAAATATTTGAAAAACAGCTAAAAAAATGCCAAGTAGATTATTTTGATTTTTATTTATTTCATAATGTATGTGAGATGAATATAGATGCTTATCTTGATGAAAAGTATGGTATTTTAGAATATTTGCTGGAACAAAAACGTAAGGGCCGCATACGTCATTTAGGTTTTTCTACGCATGGAAGTTATGATACAGTGAAACGTTTTCTGGATATTTATGGTGAGCATTTGGAATTCTGTCAGATTCAACTCAACTATTTAGATTGGACATTTCAGGATGCGAAAGCAAAGGTTTCATTACTGAATGAATATCATATTCCCATATGGGTGATGGAGCCGCTGAGAGGGGGACGCCTGGCAAAACTGCCGGAAGGAGCAGAAAGGAAATTGAAGGAGCTGCGTCCTGACGAAAAGGTGCCGGCATGGGCATTTCGATTTTTACAGGGAATACCGGAAGTTACTATGATTCTCTCCGGCATGTCCAACATGGAACAGATTCGTGATAATATCAAGACCTTTGAAGAAGAAAAATCACTGAGTAAAAAAGAAACGGAAGTACTGCTCTCTATCGCGGATGGGATGCTCAATGAAACGCTGCCTTGTACATCCTGCAAATACTGTATCAGCCATTGTCCAAAGGGATTGGAGATTCCCACTCTCTTTGAGTTATATAATGAGCATATTTTTACAGGTGGCGGATTTATTGCACCGATGGCACTTTCAGCAACCCCAAAAGAGAAACAGCCCAGTGCATGTATCGGATGTAAAAGCTGTGAGGCAGTATGTCCCCAACAAATAAAGATTTCAAAAGTAATGGCGGATTTTGCAGCTAAGTTAAATTAGATAGGAATTTGCGAAACTTGCTTCAGGTGGGCTCTACTCTTCATATTACTTTGGAATGGTTAGAAAAACCGGCTGACAAAGTATTATGAAGAGTAGAGCCACTAGAAACGAATTTTGCAATTACCTAAGTTAAATTAGAAATGAAAAGGAGATTCATTATGACAATAACGAAAACAAAAGCATTAGAAAAACCAAGTCTATCCATAAAAACACAAACACTGGCAACCATTGCCGCTATCGTTGGTGCAGTTGCAGTTCCCCAGATTTTCCACGCTTTAGGTGCGGTTTCCGGACTGGGAACAGCACTGGGAGAAACCTTTTTACCCATGCATCTGCCGATTATTTTAGTTGGACTCTTAGCCGGTCCGTATGCAGGAGCAATTTCCGGTCTTCTTGGACCGCTTATGAGTTTTGCTTTATCGGGAATGCCGGGTATGGTTATGCTACCGTTTATGATGATTGAGCTTTGTACATATGGTTTATTTGCGGGATTGCTGCGTAATAATAAGATGCCAACAATCGGAAAAGTTTTAATTGTTCAAATCAGCGGTCGTGTGATTCGTGCGGTAGCAATGTTACTTGCCGTATATGCATTTGGAAATGAAAGTATCAGAATAGCTACTATCTGGATGAGCATCGCAACAGGTATTTTCGGCCTTGTACTTCAGTGGACATTTTTACCTTTGATTGTCTATCGTGTGGAGAATATGAAAAAGAATGAATACTAATATTATAAAAGCGGCTTTCATGTTGGATGAGGGCCGCTATACCTGTGTACTGTGTAAAGATGATATGGTATATACCAGTACAGAGCGGGGGGTAAAGCCCCTCCTTACATGGTATGGCAGTGGGATTAATTTAAAGGGTTTTTATGCAGCGGATAAAGTGGTCGGGAAGGCAGCAGCATTTCTCTATATACTTCTTGGAGTGGCAGAAATTTATGCACCTGTAATGAGTGAAGGTGCCATACAAATCCTTGAGAACGGCGGAATCAAGACAGAATGCAAATTATCAGTGAAAGAAATCATGAATCGTGCCGGAACGGGAAGATGTCCCATGGAAGAAGCTGTTGACGGGATAGCAAATGCAGAGGAAGCACTTGTAGCAATAAGAAGTAAAATCGAGATGCTTAACCATTTTCATCATCCGGCTATGAGATAGGGTTCAACTTTCTTCAGATTCCATTTACTCCGAGCTGACAGAAATCAATGGTTTAGTAGGTAAGACAAGAGAAGAAGCGGTACTTTTAGGTGATGATTATAATATTTTTAATGAACACTCTACACCTACACTCGGAAATATGGTAATGATAGGTGAGAAAGTCAGACTTAAGAAAGATTTAACAGCATCTTTTCTAAGTATAATGTACAAAACAGAGGATCAGGATGCTGAACTTTCTGCCATACAATATATATTTAAGTATAAAGATATAGATGAGGCACAGGTGGTTTGGGATTGGATTTATACACAGAGAATAGCATTCCAAAATAAGTATGGACGCGAAGCCGATTTTTGTGATGGCCTGGATTTTTCAGAACATATCAGTAGCAGTGAGTTGCTAGATCATAATAATTTCTGGAAAGAGTGTTGGACATTCCCGGTTGAAAACAGCGACTTCAAGAATCATAGTATATCGTATTGCTTTACAATCAGATTGCAAGAAGATGCAATCGTTGTGGTATTAGATACCAATGAATCATATGGTACTACAGATTGTGAGTAAGTAAGAGCAGATTGGAAAAATTTCGGTCTGCTAAAATACTTGAAAAATGGGGGGGTGTGGTATACTATAAAATAGTATGTTTATGGGCAAAAGTTATTCGCAAAAAGGTATAAGTTTTTGAGGAGAGCTTTTTAATAATTATTATTAAATAAGGTTGTATTAAAAATGAGAGAACTTGAATATCCATTTAATGCTGAGGAAATTATAAAAAAGAAGAAATCATATAGAAAGCAGCTTTTGTCAGACTATGCTAGTTCATTTATCGAAAAAAGGATTGCTATTCTTGGCGGACAGACGACCCAGAATATCAAACTGGTTTTAGAATTGTTTTTGTTGAATTTCGGTATAAAACCTGTCTTTTATGAATCTGAGTATAATCAGTGGTTTGAGGATGGAATGTTCCCTAATCCTGAGTTGGAGGAGTTTGAACCGGATTTAATTTATGTTTGTACATGTATTAGAAATATAGTTGATTTTCCTTTGACTGGGGATAGTAAAGACGTTGTCGATGCAAAAAGACAGAATGTTATTGATAAGTTCTATGGTCTATGGGGAACATTGAAAGATAAATATCATTGTCCTATCATTCAGAATAACTTTGAGTATCCATTTTTTAGATTGATGGGAAATAAGGATGCCAGTGATTATCACGGCAGGGTTAATTTTATTACCATGCTGAACTGTGCTGTTTATGATTATGCACAGAAGCATTATAACTTTTTCATCTGTGATGTGAATTATATCTCTGCATCATACGGACTTGATAAATGGTTAGATCCATACTACTGGCACATGTATAAGTATGCTGTTGCTGTTCCCGCGATTCCATATTTATCTTTCAATGTTGCCAATATTATTAAGTCTATTTATGGAAAGAACAAGAAAGCTTTTAACCTTGATCTTGATAATACACTCTGGGGTGGAATAGTTGGAGATGATGGGGCTGATAATATTGAAATTGGACAAGAAACATCTCTTGCTCAGACGTATAGTGAGTTTCAGGAGTATATAAAACTCCATAAGCAAATTGGTGTGTTGCTGACAGTTAATTCGAAGAATGATGAGCAGAATGCTGTTAGCGGATTTGAAAGACCTGATAGTGTTCTGAAGATGGATGACTTTATTAGCTTTAAAGCAAATTGGAATCCTAAGAGTATGAATTTATCAGAGACAGCTACAGAAATGACTTTGTTGCCAGAGGCTTTTGTTTTTGTAGACGATAATCCGGCGGAACGAGCAATTATCGAAGGGGAACTTCCTGGTGTTGCAATTCCGGCTATTGATGGTGTTGAACATTATATACAGACGATTGATAAATCTGGATTCTTTGAAGTGACAAATTTATCAAACGATGATCTTAAGCGAAATGAAATGTATCAAGAAAATGCCATGAGGGCTAAGATGCAATCTTCATTTGCAAATTATGAGGATTATCTTAAATCGCTTGAAATGAAGGGAGAGATACAGAGCTTTATCCCTATGTATATGTCCCGAATAGCACAGCTCACTAACAAGAGCAACCAATTCAACCTTACTACTAAAAGATATAGTCAAAGCGATATAGAAGAGGTTGCTGCAGATCCTAATAGAATAACTCTCTATGGAAAACTTGGCGACAAATTTGGAGATAATGGAGTTGTAAGTATAGTAATCGGAAGAATTGATGGAGCAGATAAAGATGAGCTCCACATGGAATTATGGCTTATGAGTTGTCGCGTACTTAAGAGAGATATGGAATTTGCCATGATGGATGAACTTGTAGAAAAAGCAAAGGCTGTTGGAATAAGAAAAATATATGGCTATTACTATCCAACTGCAAAAAACTCAATGGTAAAAGATTTTTATGCTCTTCAAGTAAAATAAAGATGAAATTCGTATTTCCAAGCCAAGAGTATAAAGATAAGGCAA
>CAZJAS010000068.1:0-11365 GCA_964544135.1 uncultured Clostridium sp.
TGAAATGCTGTTGACATGATTAAAAGTTTGTGCTAACCTAGCTTCTATAAACAGAACAAATAAATGCGGTGATGAAAAGAGTACCTATGGGAATATTTTACAGAGAATCTTCCGGCTTACCAGTATTGTAAACAAAATACAGGTGAAGCGGCTGAGAGGAAGAAAATCCGAAGATAGGGAATATGGTTTCTGAGCAGTGCGCTGAGTCGGGAAGTAACTCGATTAGGCAGCAACGGGTTCGCCTGTTATAGCGAAGGGTGTTGTTGGACACCTAATGAGGTCTTTTTCGTGAGAGAAAGATAAAAAGAAGTGGTAACACGGGTTAATAGCTCGTCTTCTTACACCGGATAGGTGGAGGAGGCGGGCTTTTTTTATTGTTAAATCTAGGTGTTTTGGATTTTTCAAGGGTTTCTACTCCTCATATTACTTTGGAATGGTTAGAAAAACCGGCTGACAAAGTATTATGAGGAGTAGAGACCCCATTAAAAATAGAAAATGTCAATCGAAAGAAAGGATACAGTATATGAACAAAGAAAAATATTATATTACAACTGCCATTGCCTATACATCGGGCAAACCCCATATAGGAAATAATTATGAAATCGTGTTGGCGGACAGCATTGCAAGATTTAAGAGAGGCCAGGGCTATGATGTGTTTTTCCAAACCGGAACGGATGAGCATGGCCAAAAAATTGAAATAAATGCAGAAGAAGCCGGTATTACACCAAAGGTATTTGTGGATCAGGTTGCTAAATTGATTCAAGATCTCTGCGATTTATTAAATATCTCTTATGATAAATTTATGAGGACAACGGATCCCTATCATGAGAAACAGGTGCAGAAAATATTTAAGAAGCTCTATGATCAGGGTGATATTTACAAAGGGTCTTATGAGGGGCTATATTGTACGCCCTGTGAGTCCTTCTGGACGGAGTCCCAGCTTGTGGACGGTAAATGCCCCGATTGTGCAAGAGAGGTAAAGCCCGCCAAAGAGGAGGCATACTTTTTTAAGATGAGTAAATATGCAGACCGATTAATTGCTCATATTAAGGAGCATCCGGAATTTATAAAGCCCGTATCCCGTAAAAATGAAATGATGAATAATTTCCTCCTTCCGGGATTACAGGATTTATGTGTATCCAGAACCTCCTTTAAATGGGGGATTCCTGTAGATTTTGACAATAAACATGTTATTTATGTTTGGCTGGACGCACTTACCAATTATATTACCGGTATCGGTTATGATGCGGATGGTAATAGTACGGAACAATATAAGAAGCTATGGCCTGCTGATTTGCAGCTCCTTGGGAAAGATATTATCCGTTTCCATACCATATACTGGCCTATCTTCCTAATGGCATTGGGAGAGCCGCTGCCTAAGCAGATATTCGGGCATCCCTGGCTTTTGCAGGGAGACGGTAAGATGAGTAAATCCAAGGGAAATGTTATTTATGCCGATGATTTAGTGGATGTTTTCGGTGTGGATGCAGTAAGGTATTTTGTACTTCATGAAATGCCTTTTGATAACGATGGCGTGATTACATGGGATTTAATCGTGGAGAGATTTAATTCTGATTTGGCAAATACGCTGGGTAATCTTGTGAACCGTACCGTTTCAATGAGCAATAAATATTTTGAAGGTGTTCTTTATAATAAGAAGACTGCATCGGAGCAGGAAGCGATAATCGATGAGGAATTAAAAGCAATTGTGTCCGGTACCTTTGCAAAGGTAAGCGCCAAGATGGAAGAGCTTAAGGTAGCAGATGCTCTCACGGAAATCTTTACCCTGTTTAAACGATGTAATAAATATATTGATGAGACAGAGCCGTGGAAGCTGGCAAAGGATCCAGAAAAGGCAGACCGGCTTTGTACCGTGCTGTATCATCTTGCCGACAGCATTGTGACAGGGGCGTCACTTTTGGAACCCTTTATGCCAAAAACCGCAGAAAAGATAGCAGCACAATTTAACACGGTACTCAGAGACTTTACAGAGCTTGCGCAGACGGGTCTTTATCCTGATGGTAATAAGGTGGTGGAGACTCCGGAAATCTTATTTGCCAGACTGGATATGAATGAAGTAAAGGAAAAAGCAGAGGAAATATATGCTGCAAGACAGACGCAGGAAGAAGCTGCAGAAGAACCCGAAACGGAAGAAGCTGTGATAGACATGGAAGCAAAGGCTGAAATCTCATATGAAGATTTTGCAAAATTGCAATTTCAGGTTGGGGAAGTGATTGCCTGTGAGGAGGTTCCTAAATCCAAAAAACTTCTTTGCTCCCAAGTAAAGGTAGGCAGTAAAAAATTCCAAATCGTGTCGGGCATTAAGGCATCTTATTCACCGGAGGAGATGGTGGGTAAAAAAGTAATGGTGCTGACCAATTTAAAACCGGCCACCCTGGCAGGCATCGTATCGGAAGGAATGCTTCTTTCTGCAGAGGATGCGGATGGAAAATTATCCCTGCTGATTCCGGAGAGATTTATGCCGGCAGGAGCTGAAATCTGCTGACTTTTTAAGATATTGAAGACAAAATATAATTATTATTAAAAACCCTTAATGTTTCTCGTAAAATAGTGTATAATGAGTGCATGGTCAGGTGATGCCCGGCCATGCATTTTTGGTTTAGGAATGTTTTGACAAAAGATATCCGATAGGAAGGATTGCATATAAACATGAAAAAAGAAGAATTTTATTTTGATTCCAGAGATAATATATCCAAAGTACATGCTGTGAGATGGACACCGGACAGTGATAATGTGGCAGCAGTGGTTCAGATTGTTCACGGTATGGCAGAGTATGTGGAAAGATACGAGGAGTTTGCTGCCTATTTAACGGAAAGGAATTTTGTGGTTACGGGTGAGGACCATTTGGGACATGGTAAAACGGTGCCGGAAGGCGCTCCGCAAGGTTATTTTTGTGAAAAAGACCCCGCTACGGTGGTAGTAAGGGATGTACATCGTTTGAAAAAAAAGACACAGGAATTGTATCCTGGCGTGCCTTATTTTATTTTAGGCCACAGCATGGGTTCCTTTATTTTAAGAAACTATATCTCTCGGTACGGAACGGGAATTGATGGTGCCATTATAATGGGTACGGGTATGTTACCAGACGGACTGCTTCGCCTTTCAAAAATGATTGTTTCGGTGATGGGTACCTTTAGAGGACAGAAGTATGTGAGCCGTTTTATTGATAAAATGGCATTTGGAAGCTATAATAAGCATATAAAGGAGCAAAGAACTTCTTTTGATTGGCTATCCAGGGACGAAAAAAAGGTAGATGAATATATTAGTGATAAGGATTGTGGATTCATATTTACGGTTAATGGCTTTAAGACCTTGTTTGAATTGATTATGCGAGCCAATGCTTCTGAAAATATAGCAAAAATTCCCAAGGATCTTCCTGTTTTTATAGTATCCGGAGAAGAGGACCCCGTGGGTGACTATGGAAAGAGAGTGCAAAAGGTATATCAAGCTTTATTAGATAAGGAACTGGCTCAAGTAGAGCTGAAATTATATGCCCAAGACAGGCATGAGCTCTTAAATGAGCTGGATCGAAAAGCGATTATGGCAGATATATGCAGCTGGTTAGAAAAGAACCTTGTCATCCATGATCAAATTTGATATGATTTAATTTACAGTTTAATGCCGGATGTTCGGAAAGGCATCCAGCGAAAGGGATAAACGGAAATGAGAAAATTAAAAACTTTGCCCTATAAAATACGTTGGGCAACCTCTGATGATTGGCCCGCGATCATGGAAATGATATGGAAAACTTTTATGAAGTTTGAAGCCGGGGACTATACGGATGAGGGAATTGCTAATTTTCGAGATTTTATAACAAATGGCAGAATTTATCAGATGTTTTTGGAAGGCAGCTATCTCATGCTGGTGGCGCTTGACAGGGAAAAAGTCATTGGTCAAATTTCCGTGAGAAATGGAAATCATATATCGCTTCTTTTTGTGGATGAAATATATCACAGAAGAGGAGTAGGACGGGAACTGATAAGAAATATGGCGGCATATCTTAAGAAAGAGAAGCAGGAGATTTTTATATCAGTAAAGGCAGCACCCTATGCATTGGAATTTTACCGTCGGATTGGATTTCATATTTGTTCTCCGGAAGAGGAATATTCTGGAATAAGAGTAACCTCCATGGAAAAATTTCTGTAAAGAACTGACAAAATTTATTTGACTAAAGAACAGAATGGAGGATATATACATGGGAAAATGGTTCGGAATTGACAGTCCGCTGATACAGGTACTGAATAAAGTTGCAGATTTAATGTGGCTTAATATTTTAACAATTTTATGCTGTATTCCGATTGTTACGGCGGGAGCTGCCTTAACATCTGCACATTATGTGGCACTTAAAATGCTCCGCAACGAAGAAAGCTATGTTACAAGAGAGTTTTTTAAAGCATTTAAGATGAATTTTAAGCAGTCAACACTTATTTGGCTTCTGTTACTGCTTGTTACAGCAATTTTAATTGCGGACTATTACATTATGAAAAATACAGAAATGAATATATCTGAGGTATTGCAGATTATTATCATGGCTATCAGTATCTTGTTTCTGTTTGTGGTTGTCTGGGTGTTTCCTGTGCAATCAAAATTTGTTAATACAATACCTAAAACTCTTAAAAATGCATTCGCACTGAGTATTATTCAAATACCAAAGACAATTCTGATGATTATATTATATATACTGCCCTATGTACTTTTATATTTTAGTCTCAGAGTATTTCCTTTGGTATTTGTATTTGGCATATCAGCACCTATATTTGCAAGTGCTGCTCTGTATAATAAGATGTTCAAAAAGCTTGAGGATAAAATTATGGAAAGACTCGAAGAAGGAAAAGGCGATAAGGAAGAGGATGATTCGGAGAAAATCTTTAGTGATGCCCCCATATTTGAGGAAGATGTGCATTCATAATATCATACATACAAAAGGCAGAGCATGTTGTAATTTTTAAACATGTAAATTCGGAGTGTTATGAAAAAATTATATATGCAAGAGGATGCTAAAATGAAGAGTAATCGTATTAATAAAGCGATCATGCAATGGTTACTTCCCGTCGGTGTTCTGCTACTGATTATTGTTCTGCTGCTTTTACGGTTTTCAGTCATGGGCAAACAAAGAGAAAAGGAAAAAGTAGCAAAGATGTTGATTGCACAAGTGCAAACTTATGCTGTGCATGTAGATAAAATGTTGAACGGGATACAAAAAAGTGCTGATACCGCTACAGCATATATAGCAAGGGAGCCGGGTGAGGACTACTCAACAATGATGGAAGCAATTTGCGATGCTTCCGGAGTTTATGATGTAGTAATCTGCACCGAGGACGGTAAAGGATACCGTATGAACGGAGAGGCTGCGGATATAAGCGGTACCGAGTATTTTGCCAAAATATTTACGGGCGAAAAGAAGATGATATATACAACGAATGACGGATTGAATCAAAGAGCTGCAATTGTTGTTGTCTCTCCTGTGATTCAACAGTTAAATGTGACTCAGTATGTCATTTGTTATTATGATGATGATGGATTTAATAAGCTTGTACAAAGATGGAAATTTGATATCAATACATTTTTTGTATTATTGGAAAAAAATGCTGGACGTGTGATAGCAGTCGGCGGCGATAGTAACTATAAGCTTGACGAACCTGTAGAGGATTATTTTTTATATTTACAGCAAGAGGGCGATGACAGCAAGTCTGTGGAAAGAATGCAGGCCCGTATACAGAACGGTATATCTGATATTACTTATCTGGCATACAGAGAACAGGAATATGGATTTGTGTATGCACCGGTGGATTCGGAACAGTTTTACTTAATGGTTGCAATCGGGCAGGAATATATAGATCAGGCAGTGGAAAGAGAATGGGCTGCAAGCGGTTCTGCAACATGGCAGCTTGTGGTAACATTGCTCTTATTCGTGGGTATCATGGTAGTTTTTAATATTATAGCCCGGGTCAAGGAACATGAAAAGAGCAGAAAGCTTGCCAATAAGGCGGACACCGATTTATTGACGGATTTATATAATAAGGTGGCTACCGAAAGAAAAATCAGACAATATTTATTGGAACATCCTAATGAACAGGGTGTATTGTTTGTACTGGATATTGATAATTTTAAAAAGATTAATGATACTATGGGGCATGTGTTCGGCGATGAGGTATTACGTAGTTTGGGTGTACGTATCCGTTCTGAGTTTAGGGACACTGATATAATCGGACGTACCGGCGGGGACGAGTTTACCATCTTTTTATGTAATATGAAGGATGAGGCCATTATCAGGGAGGAAGCGTATCGCGTGGAACGTTTCTTCAGGGGCTTCCAGACAGGGGAATATGTAAAATATTCTGCTACCGCCAGCATAGGAGCTGCAGTATATCCCAGAGATGCCAGAGATTTTGAGGGATTATATAAGGCTGCGGACCATGCTCTCTATGTAGCAAAGAAGCGCGGTAAGAATCAACTGGCATTTTATGGTGAAGACAAATAATTAAAAAGTTTACTGATAAATGGTGTTTTGTCAGATAATGGCAGGCTGAATTTTTTGTTCAATCTGCACATGATAGGATTTCAATTTTGGTCAACTTGTCGGAGTGCACTAAAAAACATAGTGATTATAAACAAATCTTACAATCATAGAAAAAAAATTTGTGTAATAGTGGTATGGAAGAAAAAAGATTTTTTCGGTATACTAATTTAAGATTAGTTGATACGTAAGTATCTTTAATAGAAAGAGAGGAGTCATAATTATGGCAAGTTTATCTTTAAAGAATATCTGCAAAGTATATCCTAACGGATTTGAAGCAGTAAAGGATTTTAATCTTGATATTGCAGATCAGGAGTTTATTATTTTCGTAGGTCCTTCAGGATGTGGTAAATCCACCACTCTTCGTATGATTGCAGGTTTGGAAGACATTTCTGCCGGTGAATTAAAAATTGGTGACAGAATAGTAAATGATGTGGAGCCCAAGGATAGAGATATCGCAATGGTATTCCAGAACTATGCTCTGTATCCTCATATGTCAGTATATGACAACATGGCTTTCGGTCTTAAATTAAGAAAAGTACCGAAGGATGAAATTGATAAGATGGTTAAGGACGCTGCTAAGATTCTTGACCTCACACCTCTCCTTGACAGAAAGCCGAAGGCTCTTTCCGGTGGTCAGAGACAGCGTGTTGCTATGGGACGTGCAATTGTTCGTAATCCTAAGGTTTTCCTTATGGATGAGCCTCTTTCTAACTTAGATGCTAAATTGCGTGTACAGATGCGTATTGAGATTGCAAAATTACATCAGAGACTGGGTACTACTATTATCTATGTAACACATGACCAGACAGAGGCTATGACACTTGGTACAAGAATCGTAGTTATGAAGGATGGTGTTATTCAGCAGGTAGATACACCTCAGAATCTCTACGAGAAACCTCGTAATCTGTTCGTAGCAGGTTTCATGGGTTCTCCTCAGATGAACTTCATGGATGCAACTGTTGAAATAACAGGTGATGTTGCTAACTTAAAGTTTGCTGCTCATAGTATTCCTCTTCCTCCCGCTAAATCCAAGAAACTGATTGACGGCGGTTATGACGGAAAGGTTGTTACCTTTGGTATTCGTCCTGAAGATGTATATGATTCTGAAATGTACATTGAAGCTTCTCCCAGCAGTGTATTTGAGGCTACCATTAAGGTTTATGAATTGCTTGGTGCCGAAGTTTATTTATACTTTGATCTGGAAGAGTTCCCTATCACTGCAAGAGTTGATTCCCGTACAAATGCAAGACCCGGCGATAATGTTAGGTTTGCATTGGATGTTGAAAAGATTCATGTATTTGATAAAGAAACAGAGCAGGTTATCACAAACTAATATAATTAATTTGGGGGTGCGCAAGCACCCCTTTTTTTATATTATAGGAATTTCACTATAATATTAAAAACGCTTAAATACATTGGGGGATAGGTTTTTCTTGCGATTGGAGATAAAATACGATATCATGAAAATAAGTATTTAAGTTTGCGGTGCAGAAAGGAAATGAACAGATGATATCAAGCCAGATTATTCAAACAAGTATAGAAGAATTAAAGACAATTACTAAGGTTGATTTATGTGTTTATGATGTAAGCGGCAGTCTGGTTGCCGGTACCATGGATATGGATGAGGTAAATAGTAATTTGATTGTCGGATTTGCTAAGTCACCGGCTGATAGTCAGGTAATCGGGGCACATCATCTGCTGAAGGTATTAGAAGACGGAGAGCTTTTATATGTACTGATTGCAAGGGGGCTTAGCGATGATGTTTATATGGTTGGTAAAATTGCGGTTTGTCAGCTGCAGAATTTAATTATTGCATATAAAGAGAGATTTGACAGGAATAATTTTTTTCAGAATTTACTGTTGGACAATCTTTTATTGGTGGATATTTACAATCGGGCCAAAAAGCTTCATATTGAAGTTGCGGTGCCCAGAGCCATATTTTTAATAGAAACAAAGCTAGAAAAGGATGGCATTGTAACAGAGCTCCTTAAGGGAATGTTTTCTCCCCAAAGCGGAGAATATATTACCGCTGTAGATGAAAGCAGCGTAATTTTAATAAAATCCCTGGAGGATGGTTATACACCCGAGACATTGAATCAAATTGCCCATACGATTGTGGATATGATGAATGCGGAAGCCATGCTGCGTGTAAAAGTAGCATTTGGTACAGTGGTACACGAGCTTAAGGATGTTTCTAAATCCTATAAGGAAGCTAAGATGGCTTTGGATGTAGGTAAGATATTCTATGCAGAGAAAAACGTGATAGCCTACAGTACCCTTGGTATCGGACGTTTGATTTATCAACTTCCCATTAATCTATGCAGTATTTTTATTAAAGAAATATTCGGAGACAACTTGCCTGAAGAGTTAAATGATGAAATGTTAGGTACCATTAATAAATTCTTTGAAAATAATCTGAATGTATCAGAGACCTCAAGACAGCTTTTTGTACACAGGAATACTTTGGTATACAGAATTGAGAAACTGCAGAAGAGCACAGGCTTGGATATCAGAACCTTTGACGATGCATTGACCTTTAAAATAGCTCTTATGGTAGTAAATTACATGAAATATCTGGATTCCTTGGAATAATGGATTTGGAAGGTTTCGGTAATTAATTAGTCATATATATATTTCCCCTGAATATACTGATAGAAATAACATATCGGAATATTCGGGGGTTTTTATGTTAAAAGAGGACAAGTGTTTCTACGAAAAGAAAATAATATATCTGGATTATTTAGAGCGGGATACGAAGGTAAAAAACGGAGGTTTTATAAAATGGGAATCAAAAGGGGAAACCAGCCGTGTTCAAATACATATCAGGGGTTTATATCCCACGGACACCCTGCAAGGAGAGATATTTATTGTATCCCGGAGCAAAACATTTGCTGCGGACAGTATTGCGCTCAAATTCGGTACCGGTGAGTACGCGGCTATCTGGAAGAATGAAGATTTAGCCGGAACAAAGATCAGCTATGATGAATGCGATGGCATTCAGCTCAGACTCTCTGAAAACCGTATGCTGAAGGGAATATGGCGTGAGCGGGAGAGCCTTGAAGAAGGGCCTGATGAGTTATCAGAATTAGTTGAGGAAAGTAAGGATGAAATAGAAACACAGGAAATTGTGGAACAACAGGAAAATAATGAACAAGAAGAAACAGATGATGAACTGTTAAGGACCGTGATCGAATCCGTTAAAAAAGACTCGGTAATGCCCATACATAATGACAATAGAAACGAGCGTGAGGAAAGCCCCACGGGAGCACAAGGCCCCTCGTCAATGCGTAATGGAATGCCTTCAGGAATACCGAGGCCCTCAGCAGTGCAGGAGAATAGACCCACCGGAGAACAGAGTCCCATGCCGGTGCGTGATGGAATGCCTTCAGGAATACCGAGGCCCTCAGCAGTGCAGGAGAATAGACCCACCGGAGAACAGAGTCCCATGCCGGTGCGTGATGGAATGCCTTCAGGAATACCGAGGCCCTCAGCAGTGCAGGAGAATAGACCCACCGGAGAACAGAGTCCCATGCCGGTGCGTGAGAACATCCCGGATGAGACGGATGACTCCATAAATGATTTAACGGAAACCGCTTATAAGACATTAAATGGCGTGGGACTGGAAAAGGTACAACCCAAATGGGTACAGTCGAAATGGAAGCAGCCAAAGCAAGAGCAATCGAAATGGGGTCAATCAGAGCAAGAACAATCAAAGTGGGATCAGCCACAGCAGGAACAATCAAGGTGGAATCAACCAAAGCAACAGCAACCAAAGCAAGAACAGCCAAGATGGGAACAACCACGGCAGGAACAGCCACGGCAGGAACAGCCAAGATGGGAAGAACCACGACAGGAACAACCACGGCAGGAGCAGCCACAGCAGGAACAACCAAGATGGGAACAACCCCAGCAACAGCAACCAAAGCAAGAACAGTCAAGATGGGAACAGCCACAGAAGGAACAGCCCCAGCAACAGCAGCCAAAACAGGAACTGCCTAAAGGTGGTAAAACAATTAAGGAGCATAAGCCGACACAGTTATCCGGAGATAAATGGGAGCAGCTATGCAGGCAATATCCAAGAATCCATCCATTTGGAGATGATAGAGAATATCTTTCCATATCACCCAGAGATTTTGTGGTGTTAGGCAGGCAGTATCAGAACCTTGTGCAAAACAGTTTTCTATTACATGGATATTATAATTACGGCCATTGCATATTGGCTAAAATTATGGAAAAAGAGGAGGAATGTTTTTATTTGGGGGTTCCCGGAGTATATTATGACAGAGAAAAGCAGGCAGCCCTCATGTTTGGTTTTGAAGGTTTTGAGGCTGGGACAGAGCGGACTTCAGAAGGTGGTTTCGGCTATTATATGAAGCAAGTAGAAATATAGAGTATTCATTCACAATCATACCATTAATCATTCATCCGGTTTTCTTGTCTGCTACAAGAGGACCGGTTTGCTCAATATTTCTTTTACTGTAATTGCAACACTTACACTCTTTAAAATATAAAAGGCCGTACATCTTTCCTTAGGAGGACTCTTCTATGCGATACCTTGTTGCCAACTCCGCCAGGCACCCTCGTGGCACATGCACGATTCTACTTAGTGCTGCTGTGTTCCCACCCTGACACGGTTCGTAGATGTTCATTGCACAAGACCCAAACTTCAACATTGACAAACAAGGCCGGCCATAGAAGCGCCCTCCTAAAGGCATATGCACGGCTTATTTAGTATATCGGTTTTATGAAATGATGTCAAGTATTTGGCTCCTTGAGTTTCCGTACTTTTATCCACAGACCCCTTGTTTCACTGGTAATGTAATG
>CAZJAS010000069.1:0-11321 GCA_964544135.1 uncultured Clostridium sp.
GCAGACTGTAAATCTGTTGCAAATTGCTTCGGTGGTTCGAATCCACCTCCATCCAGTTAGTTTTCATATTCTGCCGCAGTGGCGGAACTGGCAGACGCCTGGGACTTAAAATCCCATGGGATTAATATCCCGTACCGGTTCGATTCCGGTCTGCGGCATATGAGGAAAGGCTTTAACCTAAGGGTTAAGGCCTTTTTACTAATGTTTTTAGTAGTGTTTCTAAATAAATAGTGGTAGAATAAAAATAGTTAAGCTAGCATGCATGAATTAGAACCAAAATCTGATATAGGTGTGTTCTTGAGAAATGGAGATTAAGATGAAGATACTTTTTTTATATAGCAATAAAAATGCCATAAGATTAGCCGACTGGTTAGAACAAAAGGGCAATGAAGTGATCAGATGGACAGAAAAAATAGAACCCGATAGGATGAAACAGGAAGAGTTTGAATTAATCGTATCCTATACTTATAGATATATTATATCCGATGAAATTATATCATGTGTATCCGGTAATGCAGTGAATATCCACATTTCATATTTGCCATGGAACAGAGGCTCGAATCCAAATCAATGGAGTATGATTGATGATACACCCAAAGGAGTTTCGATACATTATATGACGACGAAATTGGATCAAGGGGATATTCTTGCGCAAAGAATGGTTTTCTTTCATGAGCAGGATACTTTAGCTACTTCCTATGAAAAACTCAATACTGAAGCAATTAATCTGTTTCAAGAGATTTTCTTATTATATCCATTTTGGAATGAAATGCGAAAAAGAGCGCTGGGCAAAGGAAGCTATCATACCTTGGCAGATTATGATAAATTTATGGAGAAGTATCCAGAAATTGATAAGGATAATTATAATATAAGCATATCTCAGTTCCGTAAATATATTTCTGGGGATTAAGTATGTGAAATACTTTTGAGCCGGTTTGATTACCTATATAATTATATTATACAAGTAGAATTAAAAATGAGAGCGGCAAACATCAATTTGTGGAGGTAAATAGGCATGAATACGCCTACATTACAAACAGAGCGTTTGATTTTAAGGAAATTTACAGAAAGAGATATGGAAGCACTGTTCCTTATTTATAAAGATGAAGAGGTCAATCAATTTTTGCCCTGGTACCCTATTAAAAACATGGAAGAAGCAAAAAAATTCTATGAGGAAAGATATGTTTCAAAATATGCACAACCGCAAGGCTATGCGTATGCAATCTGCCTTAAAGAAGATAATTTCCCTATAGGTTATATTAAGGTTGATATGGAAGATCACCATGATTTTGGTTACGGCCTCCGCAAGGAATTTTGGCATAGGGGAATTGTCACAGAGGCAGGCAAAGCCGTTGTGGAACAAGTGAAAAAAGATGGGCTGATGTATATTACCGCAACGCATGACAGAAATAATCCGAGAAGCGGAAATGTCATGCAGAAAATCGGTATGACATATTACTATTCGTATGAAGAACAGTGGCAACCGAAAGATTTCCCTGTAATATTCAGAATGTATCAGTTAAATCAATCTCCATGAGCTCTGTAAAAAGGGATTGATTCTTTGTGCAACCGTTTACCATAAGTGCTTTAACATCTTTAAAAGTATAATCGGGACCGGTCAGCAGGCCTCTTATTATATGACCCATGGGAGTTTTTCCTCCGGTTTTTGCCTGATAGCCTTCGGTATATTTTCGTATCCAACCGGAAATAGATATTAATTCACGCGTGGTATACTTATCTTGTGTTTCAAAAGTGACAATTGCTGCTTGTATTTTTTAGGCATATGAGAGTTTGGGCATGCGGACATTTTGCAGGAATAAGTGCCATAACAATTTTCTCCTTTGTATTTTATATATTTAAAAATAGTATAACATTTAATATTTGTTTTGTCAGTTGTTTTATACTACAATAACGATTATTTTACTATACTAATCTTACTTAAATCCGCTCTATATTAAAGTAAAATGTATCATTTTATGGATTATAGTAAAAACAAGCAGAAAAATTAAATTCTGCTTGTTAATTACTAACATAGTATTTAGTGTCTACATTTATATCTTGCCTGCCTCACAATAATATATTAATTTGCAGGACCATATTCAAAGGTAATGAAGAATGTTTCTATATGAGAAAGATCATCATTATTAACTACGGTAGCAGATACATTTGAGATATTCCCATCTGCGGTACGAGCTTCGGGGGGAACAGCAGTAACCCAGTCATTTAAAATATTGGTACGGGTACATATCTCATTATCTGAGGTGGTGTATGGTGTACCGGTTAAGGGATAGGATTCACCGTTTACCTGCAAATCCGTTATGGTAATGATGTAGCCGGGATATAGTATTTCGCCATATCCGATAGCAAGAGAGCAAAAAGCGGTGCCATTTGCAAATCCCGCATCTGTACCTGTGAAATCCAAGCCTACCGTATAGGTGCCGGGTCCGGTAACTTCTACATCAGTGGCGATCACTCCGTCTGTTTTAGAATCGGGATCATAGTCATCACCTACACTGTACATAATACTCCAATCACCGCTGTTAAACATAATCCAAGCGGCAGCAGTGTCTGCATCTGCGGGATCGATTGCAGATTCTTCAAATTTACTGATAGCATTTGCTTCTGCGGCTTCAATAGCTGTTTGAGCGGCTGTTTTAATTTCTTCTTCCGTCATAGAGGACTGTGCCGTATAACTTCTCTCTAAAAAGAGATTCTCAATATCTTTATCAAAAAATCCCAAATCTTTTCTTACAAAGAAGCTGCTGCAATCCCAGAGCATAGGGCAATAACCGTATAAATCACAGTTGTCCAGGAAATTATTAAGATAATCACAGGTATTATCTTTTATGGAGCCATCATCTTTGGGCAAAACAGCATATTCGCCGATAATAACACCATAGCCTGCTTCTGTAAATTTACTCATCATTTCCAGCATGGTGTTTTGTTCCCCATAATTTCTCTTTGTGCCCCATCTTCCAAGACTGGTAGTTCCGCAATAGCCCCATGGTGTGTAGTAATGAACGGAAACGATGAGCTTACTTTTTGCAGTGTCCGTGGGCATAATGAAACGGTCATCACAGGTTTTTTGAATATCCGTATTATATCCCGCAATCAAAAGGAAGCGTTGGGTATTGTTTCCTCCGGTGCCGCGGATGGTATCTACAAAGGTTTGATTGATTTTATTGGTTAACTCATAACATTCATCTTCGGAAAGGGTTCCGGAATCTTTTGCAACATCAATATCGTTTAAGCGGTTACCCAATTCCTCGTTAGCGGATTCAAAAATCAAATAATCAGAGTATTCTTTATAGCGCTCTGCAATCTGTGTCCACATAGAAATATAAATTTCCATAGCCTGGTCGCGTGTTTCCTCTGTGGCAGAGCCAAACATTCCCCACCAGCTGCCATCCCAATGGTCGTTGATCACAACATACATATCGGCATTTATAGCGTAATTAATAATTTCTTCCACACGGTCTAAATAAGCTTCATTGATGGTATAATCTTTGCTTTCATAATCCATCATATTGGTCCATGCTACAGGAACGCGAAGCGAATCAAAGCCTGCTGCCTTCATGGCGGTTATCATCTCTTGTGTAGTAACAGGCTGTCCCCAGAGTGTTTCATAGGATGAAACAGGAGCGTCTGTTCCTAAGGAGATATGTCCGTAAGCCTCCATGGTGTTTCCTAGATTCGTACCGTTCCCCATCAAATTAACAAGTTCTAAGGAAGTCAAATCCTTTCTCATATAACCGCTGTCCCAAGTTTCTATTCCATTTGCGGAAACATGTTGATATTTTTCACCGGAAGCAGCAAAAGGACCGATGCCTGCTTGTTTTAAAGCAAAAACACCAACTCCTGCAGCAATGATTGCAACTATAAGAATTACAATCAAATAAATTTTTGACTTTTTCATTATATGTATTCCTTTCTTTGATCATATTATCGGGATATGCTATTAGTTTAATATAAAATGTAGTCTATGAAAAGCATACTATTTTCACCTTTTATACTTAGGTTTTTATAGTTTTTAAAAATAGTAAATACTTGTTTTTAGACTATTTTATGCAATAATAGTAATAGCAACCGTAACTTTACATTGAAAAAGTGAAACGCAACATCAAATTGGTAGAAGTTGCGCCATGTATTTTATAAAATGCAAGTAAGCCTAAGGCCTAGGGCAATAAATTTGGTGCACCCAAGTGCATGAAGGAATGTCCGCTGAAACGGACAGATGGGAGTTAATATGAGCTTTGGAGAGAATTTACAATTTTTAAGAAAAAGAAATGGGATTACGCAGGAACAGCTGGCCGAACAGTTAAAGGTGTCCAGACAATCCGTATCTAAATGGGAGTCAGACGGCAGTTTTCCCGAAATGGATAAGCTGATGCAGATGTGCAACATGTTTTCCTGTGATTTGGATACACTGATACGGAAAAGCGCAGAAGAAAGTACGGCGGAGGATACCGCACATTATGATACCCATATGAATAATCGGTCCCGATGGATAGCGGGTGGGGTCGGACTTATTATTATTGGGCTCGGAATGCAAACATTGTTGGATATATCCGAACGAATGGAAATACTGGGTACCTTTTTATTTCTCTGCTGTGTAGCAGGAGCAGTGACTATCTTTATTATAAAGGAGATGCAGCATGAGAGCTTTCGACGACGTAATCCACAAATAAGATTTTTTTATTCAGAGAATGAGATTTATCGTTTTGAGAAAAAGTATCCCTTGCTAATGGCAGTACCTGTAGCAGTGATTATCTTAAATATTGCATGTTTCACACTGATAGATGAAATAATGGTAAAACCCTATGCTGAAAATTTAAGTACCAGTGTATTCATGTGGATACAGGCAATTGCGATTGCTGTGTTGGTGTACGGTGGTATGCAAAAAGCAAAGTATAATATAAAGGCTTATAATAAAGAGAGTATTCAGAAAAAGTCTAATATAGCAAAGTACTGCGGCATTGTTATGTTGATAGCAACGGCATTGTTCGTATTGAGTATTGGAATAACGGCTATGAACTTTATGCAGGCTAAGGCAGCAGGGCTTGATTTTAGTTGGAAGTCTTCCATTATGGCATTTAGCTGGGTGGTATTTCCCATAGGAGGTATAATTTGCGCTATTGTAAGTGCTATTGTTCCCAAAGAGGATAGTCATATAGAAGCAAAAGAAGAAACTAAATCTATCCAAGGTGAAACTTAAGCTTGACAGGTTTCATAAAAAAAGTTATTCTATAAACAGTATGGCGGATGCCAATAAGAAAAGGAGATTGATGGATGTATAGTACTTCTTGCTAATTAAAAATGAATAGCACAAGAGACAGTTGGATGCATGAGTATCCTTGTTTATTGTGTTTAGCGGGAATATACATTCTGATATTTCATAATAATATAGAGTTCTTTAGGCGGATTTTTTATAGGTAAAGCATATTAAGCTTATCTGTAAAATCATTGCAAAGGTGTAGATTGTGCCGGAAAAGAATGAGATATGAATTTAAGGATGCAGGAAATATTCCTGCGTCCTATTTTGTTGTTAATTAAAGTAATGAATTAAAATAACAGATTTAGTTTAATTTATATTTCTAAAACGGAAGGAGAATATTATGTCCTTAATTAGTGTAAATAATTTAACATTTTATTATGATGGAAGTGCGGATATCATTTTTGATGATGTATCTTTTCAAATAGATACAGATTGGAAGCTGGGTTTTGTTGCCAGAAACGGTAGAGGGAAAACAACTTTCCTGCACTTACTGATGAAAAAATACGAGTATAGAGGAACAATCAGTTCGAAGGAACCCTTTGACTATTTTCCTTTTGAAGTAAAAGATATATCAAAGAATACATTGGATACCTTGGAAGAAATGTATCCTGACTATGAGTTTTGGAAGGTTTGCAGGGAGTTATCGCTCTTACGTGTTTCGGAGGAGGTGCTGTTTCGTCCCTTTTCCACCTTAAGTAATGGAGAACAGACGAAGGTAATGCTTGCCATGCTGTTTTCCATGGAACACCATTTTTTATTATTGGATGAACCTACAAATCATTTGGACATGGAAGCCCGGGAAGTAATTCGGGATTATTTAAAAACAAAGAAGGGGTATTTATTGGTATCTCATGACCGTGATTTGTTAGATGCCTGCGTGGATCATATCCTGGTAATCAATAAAACCAATATCGAGGTTTATCAGGGAAACTTCACGACCTGGTGGGAGAATAAAAAACAGCAGGATGCTTATGAACTGGCGGAAAACGAGCGCTTAAAGAAAGATATTTCCCGTCTGAAGAAAGCGGCTGAGCAGGCAAGTGCCTGGGGTGACGAAGTAGAGTCTACTAAAATAGGCAAAAAATCATTTAAATATGAGAAGAATATCAGTACCAGATCCTATGTAGGAGAAAAGTCACGCCGAATGCAGATGCGTCGTAAAAATCTGGAGCATAGGCAGACAAAAGCAATAGATGAAAAAGAAGGATTGCTTAAAAATATTGAAACGGCTGAAGATTTAAAGCTCTTTCCGCTGAAACATCATAAGCCCGTTCTGGTAAGATTAGAGGAGGTTGAGATTTACTATAAAGAAAAGAAGCTTCCGCCGGTCAGCTTGGAAATCAGAAATGAGGACCGTGTAGTATTGCGGGGGAAGAATGGATGCGGAAAATCAAGTTTGATTAAATTGCTGTTAAATGATAAAGATTTTACCTATACAGGAAAACTAGAACTGGCAAGCGGACTAAAGATTTCTTATGTGTCTCAGGAAACGAAATTTTTAAAGGGAGGATTAAAAGAGTTTGTAAGGGAAAGAGATTTGAATGAAACGCTGTTTCTGGCTATTTTACGGAAACTGGATTTTTCCAGAGAACAATTTGAGAAAAACATGGAAAATTACAGCGGAGGCCAGAAAAAGAAGGTGCTTTTAGCAGCCAGCCTTTGTGAATCGGTACATTTATATATTTGGGATGAACCGCTAAATTTTATTGATATATTCTCCAGAATACAAATAGAAGAATTGATTACTAAATTTAAACCCACTATGCTCTTCGTAGAACATGATAAGGCTTTTGTAGACAAGACAGCTACTAAGGTGATAGATTATAAAGAGGATTAAGTTATGGAAATGAGGAGAATATGCCCAGAAAAAGAGAGAAGCAGGAGCAATTACCTGTAAATATCCTGTTTGAACAGGCAAAAAATCAAATCATTGGAATAGACAGAGAAAGAAATGGAATCGGTACATTGTCCGAAAAGTCCGTACATGCTATATTGAAGCTGTATTATGCACCGGATATCGAGATGCATGAGATTCCCATAGAGAATTATGTGGCGGATATCTATACCGGAAGTGAAATCATAGAGATTCAGACCACACAGTTTAACCGCATGCGTGATAAGCTGGAAGCTTTTCTGAAGCTGTATCCGGTTACCATTGTCTATCCCATTCCACGTATTAAATATCTGGTATGGATCGATGAAGAGAGTGGAGAATTGTCAAAGCCTCATAAATCACCAGTCCGTGGAAATGCATACCAGGCTTTTATCGAGCTTTACAAGATTAAAATGTATCTAAAAAATCCGAATATAAGATTTAAATTTGTATTTTTGGACATGGAAGAATACCGTCTGCTCAACGGTTGGAGTACCGACAAAAAAAGGGGCTCCAGCCGTTATGATAGAATACCGTCTGCACTAGTAGAAGAAGTATGTGTAGAGAGTACCAGAGATTATATGCAGTTTGTACCTTTTGAACTGGAAGAGCCCTTTACCTCGGAAGAATTTGCAAGGGCTGCCCGTATCCGCAGACCGTTAGCACAAACGGTATTGAATATCCTCACCCATGTGGAGTGTGTGGAACGGGTGGGTAAGAAGGGCAATGCAATATTATATTCGGTTAAAATCTGGTGAATGAGGTTTTGCAGAAAAGATTAAATGCAATCGGCTATGAAGTTTGAGAATAGGCATATATTTCAGCAAGAATAATGAAAACATAAAAATCTCCTTGTGCTACAATACGTACCGGAAAGGAGTACAAGATGCAAAGCCAAACCATACATATTGTTTCACAAGCCATTCGTTTTATTGAAGATCATCTTAGTGAGAAATTGGAATTGGAAACGGTAGCACACCGGCTGCACTATTCAAAATTCCATTTGCACCGAATGTTTACAAAAACAGTAGGGCTTACAATTCATGAATATTCTCAAAGACGTCAGCTTACGGAAGCAGCAAAGCTTCTGGTATTTTCAGATAGACCGATTATTGAAATTGCATTAATCAGCGGATATGAAAGCCAGCGGGCCTTCACAACTGCATTTAAAGCAATGTATAAAATAACACCTGCGGGATTTCGGGAAGCAGAAAACTTTTATCCGCTGCAGCTTGAAATTAGGTTAAAAGCAGGGCCGGTACAAATGGAAATTACAAAGGATGACATTGAATTAGCCACAGCTTCCGATCTTGCTGATTGGTTGGAACTGGTAAGCTTCACGATTGACGGTTTTCCTTGCCTGAATGAAACAGAATATCTTTCATTTTTACATCAATGTATCGATAAAAAGCAAGCCTTTATATTAAGGGATGATGATATGGCAATCGGTGTTATGGCATATTCAGTTGAATCAGGAAGTATAGACTTTATGGCTGTTCATCCTCAGTATAGAAATCAGAATATCACAAAAGTTTTTCTGGATAAGTTGATGGAAGAGCAGTTTTGCGGTAGAGAACTCAGTATCACCACCTTTCGTGAAGGCGACAAAGCGGATACGGGATATCGGGAAGAGCTATATCGGCTTGGTTTTGCAGAAAGAGAATTGCTTGTTGAATTCGGTTATCCCACACAGCGATTCGTACTCCCTCCAAAATACAGGGAGGACAAAGAAAATGACACAATCAAAGAGCAATTGGAGGAATAGGATTATCCTGTTTCTCATCAGCCAATGTATTACCTTATTCGGTTCAACACTTGTCCAGATGGCAATTATCTGGTATGTTACCTTGCAAACCTCAAGCGGTGCTTGGGTAGCTGCTTTTTCTATATGCTCCTATCTCCCGCAGTTTTTAATTTCTTTTGTGGGAGGGGTATGGGCTGACAGATATGATAAAAAGAAGCTAATTATTTTTGCGGATGCATTAATTGCAATTGTAACGCTGATTATGTTTTTTACAGTACCTTTAATTTCTTCAAAGCCATTGCTGCTTTATGCACTGCTTCTGATGTCGGTTATACGCTCATTCGGAGCAGGGATTCAAACACCATCGGTTAATGCGGTTATTCCGCAGCTTGTTAGAGAAGAACATTTGATGCGATATAACGGTATCAATGCTACCATGCAATCCATGGTACAGTTTGCGGCACCTGCAGCAGCCGGAGCGATACTAACCTTTGGGTCACTTCGGGGAACTCTGCTCATTGATGTTATAACGGCTGTTCTGGGCATAGGGCTATTAAGCTGCGTACTGATACCGAAGCAAGCAGCCCCACAAGAAAAATTATCTGTATTTACAGATATGAAAATCGGTCTAAATTACGCTTTTTTAAATAAGCTGCTCGGAAAGCTTCTGATTGTATATGGCTTATTTGTTCTCTTATGCGTTCCTGCCGGTTTTATGGCGGGATTGTTGGTCAGCCGTGTGTATGGCGATACCTATTGGTATCTTACGGCAGTAGAGCTTGTAGGATTTGCAGGAATGGCTGTGGGCGGAGTGCTGATGGGAACTTGGGGCGGATTTAGGAACCGTATCAAAACGCTAACGGCGGGGCTTGCATCTTTTGGATTAATGGCAATGGGCATGGGTATAACAAGAAATTTTTACCTCTACCTTATGATGATGATTTTTTATGGTATTGCACTCACCATGATACAGACTGCGACAACCACATTAATACAAGAAAAAGCAGAAAGCAATATGCAAGGGCGTGTATTTGGCTTAATGGGATCTATGTATGCGGGATTTCTTCCTGTAGGAATGGCAGTATTTGGACCCATGGCAGATGTGATCGAATTACAATGGATTATGGTTGGCTCCGGAGTGGCTCTTGTTTTAATAGCAATCTTACTAAAAAAATTGTAGATAGCAGATAAGTAGCTATAGAAGATTTCTTGAGATAGAAACCAGAAATACAGGGATTTTCTCCCAATAATTAAAAAATTCTTAATAAATAATACAGATAAAAGAAAACGATATGTTTTATACTTAACAGCATGGTATTCATTTATTTGTACGAATGAGAAAAAAATTTTGTTATGGGAGAATCGGGATGGGGAAAATAGATCATACAGGAAGTGCAGAATCAACAAGAAGAAATGTAAGACCGGTCAGCCGGGCAGAGGCAGAGCGCCGTACCGTATTTTACGGCAGAGAGCTGCGCAAAAAGAAAAAGCGTATGAAACTTATACTCGGAGCAATAAAGCTTGTTGTATTATTTATAGCGGCAATAGGCTGCGGTAAATATCTTTTATCCCTAAGGACGCCGGCAAAGACCCCGAATCCGAAAGGAATTAAAAATGTAATCAGTAATGATGTGATTGAAGGAACTTATGCGTCAAATAATATCACAAATAATATTTCAAGTAATATCACAAATAACGGTATCTCTAATTATGATGAGATTGTTTTAGATAATGATTGGATTTTGGAAGATGCGGAAGTAGAAGAGAGGCTAAAGGAGCTTGCTCTTAAAAATACGGATATTGCCCTTATTTATGTCGACAGAAAAAATTATCCGGAGGAGCTTTTGAAGGCTTTATCAAATAATGAGGAAATGTGGCCTTTTGTAAAGGGCTATCCGGATAGTGACGGTACGGTAACAGGGGGCTTCAGCGAAGATGAACTCGAAGAAGACTTTCCTCTCTTTTTACAGTGGGACGAACGTTGGGGATACGCTCCTTATGGGACAAGCAATATAGGAATTGCCGGCTGCGGGCCTACCTGTCTGTCCATGGTGATTGTTGCGCTTACGGGAAATGAGGATGCAACACCCGATAAGATTGCGGATTTTAGCATGAAAAACGGACATTATGAAAAGGGATATGGAACGGCATGGACATTGATGACGGCAATTAATAATACCTACGGAGTTAACGGGTATGAGATTGGGTTGGAGGAGGATGCTATAAAGTCTAATTTGGATATGGGACGTCCTATTATTTGTGCCGTACGTCAGGGAGATTTTACCACCAACGGACATTTTATCGTAATATATGACTATGATGAGGAAGGCTTCATCGTCAATGACCCCAATAATGTAGAGCGCAGTCAAATGCGTTGGACTTTTGATACCCTGCATTATCAAATCAGGAATTTGTGGGCTTATAGTGTG
>CAZJAS010000070.1:0-11312 GCA_964544135.1 uncultured Clostridium sp.
TTATTTTATATCAATGACAATATGTGTTTTATCTGTTATGATAGGATTCATATTATATTCTATGCTTACATTACTAGGTAATTGCAAAACTAACATTACTGATAAAAGGAGAGCTTTATGTTCCGCTTATGGGCTAAAATTTTTAAGGACAATCGCATGATTAAGGATACCGTTATCACCGATGCCGGCACTGATACCCGTACTCACAAGATTTTTAATGCCTTGGATGAGGTCTGTTATCAGTTTGATTTGGGGAAGCCAATTTGGCTCGATGCAACGGTCAATGACTTTAAACGTCATGCAAAAACGCGTTTTGCACAAGATAATTTTATAGAATCCATTGATTTTGATTATTTGGAAATACATGTTATTGAAGAGGACTGAAAAAGTCCTCTCTTTTTTTATTTAACTATTGACATCTGTTTTTGCAGGGTGTAGTATCATACTATAGCTGATGTAGTTATCATAACTACTTGTTGCGTTTTTTATTTGCATTACGTATTTTTTATAAATATTTGCAAATGCTATTATCAAATTATATAGGAAAATGCGAAATTCAATTGCAGTGACTCTACCATCATATTACTTTGGAATGCCATCTTTTTCTATGGAGATGAGAAGGGCTCATTGGAATGGTTAGAAAAACCGGCTGACAAATTACTATGATGAGTAGAGCCACCTTGGAAAGTCGCAAATACCTAATAAAATTAAATGTTGTGAGAGGAGTCATTAATTATGCAGATAACAATCAGAGAACCCGGCAGTGCAATAACCCATTTTATCGGCATGATGTTAGCACTGTTTGCTACTGTCCCGCTTTTAGTAAAAGCCGGCGTATCTTCCAACCAAAAAAACTTTATCGCCATGTTCATATTCATGTTAAGCATGGTTTTGCTCTATGGCGCCAGTGCCATGTATCATTCCGTAAATGTAAGCGGAAAGCCACTTCGGATATTCCGTAAAATAGACCATATGATGATATTTGTTTTGATAGCCGGTTCCTATACCCCTGTTTGTCTCATTGTCCTAGGCGGTAAGGAAGGTTATTTACTGCTTACTGTTGTTTGGAGCATCGCCATCGCAGGTATGTTGATCAAAGCACTTTGGATTACCTGTCCGAAATGGTTTTCCTCCATTATTTACATTTCCATGGGTTGGGTATGCTTGTTTGTATTCAGGCAGCTTGTCTATACCTTGCCTATATCCGCTTTTTGCTGGCTCTTAGCCGGTGGCTTAATCTATACTGCGGGCGGTATTATTTATGCCCTAAAGCTCCCGATTTTTAATTCCAAGCATGCTAATTTTGGCTCCCATGAAGTATTTCATCTCTTTTGTATGGCAGGAAGCATTTGCCATTTTATCTTTATGTATCGTTATGTAGCATAAAAAATGCACGAGTTACAAAGGCGTTTGGAAGGAATTTCAAGTGTTATGCTTTCTAAGAATAAAAAAGGCAGACTTGTTTGATTCCCTAATGGGAAATCCTTAACAAGACACTGCCTTTTGTTTGTTATATAATTATTATTTTCCTGTGCATCTTTCTCATTCCGCCATGGTCTGCCTTACTGCGCCAATGGGTTAAATTTACTCTTCATATCCATTGGGATTTTGGCTCTGCCATCTCCAGGAATCTTCACACATCTCTTTTAATCCATATTCTGCCTTCCAGCCTATTTCATTATATGCTTTTTCTGCATTGGCATAATTTTGTGGAATATCACCCTCACGGCGGCCTTTTATTACATAGGGTATGGTGATACCTGTTGCTTCCTCAAAGTTCTTTACCACATCAAGGACACTGTAGCCCTTCCCTGTCCCTAAATTGTAAATACATAAGCCTGCATTTTCTTTAATCTTCTTTAAAGCCTTTACATGCCCTGCTGCCAAGTCCACTACATGAATATAATCTCTGATACAGGTACCGTCCGGTGTGGGATAATCATTACCGAACACGCCTAATTCCTTTAGTCTTCCTACTGCTACCTGGGTAATATAAGGCATTAAATTGTTAGGAATACCATTGGGATTCTCACCGATTGTTCCGCTTTTATGTGCCCCGATCGGATTGAAGTAACGCAGTAAAATCACATTCCATTCTTCGTCCGCCTTCTGTACATCCGTAAGCACTTGCTCCAGCATGGATTTTGTCCAACCATATGGATTGGTACATTCACCTTTTTTTGTATCCTCTGTAACCGGTATTTCCTGGGGCGTACCATATACGGTTGAGGAAGAAGAGAAAATAATGTTTTTTACATTGTGCTTCTTCATCACATCCAGAAGAACCAAAGTTCCCGCAATATTATTATTATAATATTCCCAAGGTTTCTGAACGGATTCCCCCACCGCTTTTAATCCGGCAAAATGAATCACAGAATCTATTTTTTCTTTTTTAAAAATTTCATCCGTAGCTGCATAATCCAAAATATCGGCTTTGTAGAAGGTAACGGGCTTTCCCGTGATTTTTTCTACCCGCTCAAGAGATTTTTTACTGGCATTACTTAAGTTGTCCATCACCACAACCTCATAACCCGCACCCTGCAATTCCACTACCGTATGACTGCCTATATAGCCGGCTCCGCCTGTTACTAAAATAGCCATTTTGCTACCTCCTTAGTCTTATCTTTGAATACAGTATATTCTCTTTCCTAAAACTACGGCAATACTTTAATGTTATACATATCTATCAAAATGTTATATTCTACAAATTAATCCCATTTTCTTGAAGCAGCGCTCTGGCACTTTCCACCGAATCCACACCCGTTTTGTTTTTAATGGGAGCAAATTCTTTGCTACGTACCACTTCAAAAGGCAGACAGCTCTCCATCTCATGTATCATATCAAGCACCAAGCTTTCAAATTTATATCCGTTGGGCTCTTCCGGCTTTACCGCATCTCCCTCTTCATTCATATATGGGATTTTCTTTTCCACCACATGTAAGGGTAATTTCTTTTCCATCATTTTATGAAGAGACTTTTCCTCAAACAGATAATTCAATATAACACCGAAATTGTACGCGGGATCACCCTTTTCGTCCTTAGCATTCATTAGTTCATCCGTCAAATCATAATATTCCACAATAGATGGCTTACCATCCTCAAGGCACATCACGCCTACCTTTTCATCCGGTGCATTTTTCTTGACCACCTTGGAACCAACCACGCATCTATGGTCCAAAACAGCGCCTACAAAAACAGGATCTGCAATACGCTGCAATACATTATCAACAGCAAATACATTTAACCATTCAATACCCTCTTCTTTTACAATATCCAGCATGCCGGTATTTTTCATGGAACTATACCAACCCCCGTTACCGTTGGGAGAAGTGGATAACCTGCTTTTACTTTCCATATATATTTTTCCGTTAAAATCCGTTGCCGGAGCCATTTCCTGTTTGAAGAAATGTACATACTCTTCACGGTAACCAAAAAAAGAATGCTCTTTTAGGAAAGAAACCGTAGCATCATGATTTTTGTCGCTGGTCATTAAAAATAGATGTACCCAGGTAGCCGTTTGCTTTACCACATCCAAAAGATTGCAGATAATTCTTTCAAATATATAGATATTCTTATTGATTCCGATATTGTACATCCCCTTTGGATGGTCGGAACCAAGTCTGGTGCCCATGCCGCCCGCAAGCAATACCGCGCCAACCTTACCGTCTACAATAGCCTGTGTACCGATATTACGATAATGAGTTTCTTTTTCTTTTATCTCTGCAAGCTCCATTGCCTTTAATGGAGTGATTTTGCCCCTGCCCTTCTCTTCTTTTTGTTGATAGGATTCCAACACGGAGAAATCGGTTTGCTTAATTTGAGTAAGCAGCTCTTCTTTACCGGCGGCATCCAACTCCTCATAATACTTAAGGACATGTTCCTGTCCATATTTTCCCAGTTTTTCTTTGGCCTGCAAATATGTCATTTATTTTACCTCCATCCGTGCATAAATTGCACCCCATATTCCATTATAGTATAGCCTTATCATTATTTTTAATCAACAGTAAAAACCGTGTTAATATTCTGTTAAGATAACCTTCTTTGCCGTTAAGATTTCTTAACATTAATAATTGCATCCTCATTTCCTGCTATTATGTTAATAAGTGTTGTCGGATTTTGCCGGCAAAATCATCATACATATAAGGAGACTTTTTATGAATCCATTATTAATAGTCGTTGCTGCCATCGGCGGATTTGCCGGTTTCGTAACCACCCTGTATCTTGCACTTAGTTTTCCTGCTGTTTTAATCTGGAAACTGTACCGCAGGATAGCAAAGGGTATTCCCATGACTAAATAACAAACCATATAGCAAGACAAGTATATTTTGTCCCCCTGAGTCATATGTTGCATTAGGCACAAACCGCCGAATACCAACTATTTCACAGGGGGAATTTTATGAATACCACACAAGCACCGGTTTTAGGAGTTCGTGGGCAGAATATTTTGGAAGAGGCCCATAGAAAAACTGCCCCACAACGTTTTTTAGAACAGTTAAACGATCCGCTTATCTTTATTCTATTTATCGCCGCCGCCATATCTTTACTTTTACGGGAATACAGTGATACCGCCATCATACTGGCTGTCATAATGGTAAATGCCTTGGTGGGTGTGATTCAGGAGGGTAAAGCCCAACGAGCACTTGATGCTTTAAAAGAAATGACAAGCCCAAAGGCTGTTATTCTGGAAAACGGCATACCCGTTGAAATACCTGCCAGCGAATTAATACCCGGCGATATCGTACTTTTAGATGCCGGCAGGCAAGTTCCCGCTGACTTAACCCTTACGGAATCTCTTAGTTTAAAAATTGAAGAATCCGCCCTGACAGGAGAATCCCTCCCTGTTGAAAAGGATTGTAAACAGCATAATCAGGCATTTATGTCAACCAATGTTACCTATGGACGGGGGAACGGTGTCGTAACGGCTATCGGAATGGATACAGAAATCGGAAAAATAGCACGTTTGATTAATGAATCACCCACGGAAAGTACTCCGCTGCAAAAAAGATTAGCCGATTTGGGTAAGGTGTTAAGTATTATTTCTCTGGTTCTTTGTGCCCTGCTTTTTGTCATTGCCCTGCTGCAAAAACGGGATGTATTGGAAATGCTCATTACGGCTATTTCTCTTGCCGTTGCTGCAGTACCGGAGGGTCTTCCCGCTATAGTAACCATGGTTCTTGCCTTAAGCGTTTCCCGAATGGTAAAAGTCAATACGATAGTTAAAAAGCTTCCCAGTGTTGAGACCTTAGGCTGTGTCAGTGTTGTATGCTCCGATAAAACCGGTACCTTAACACAAAATAAAATGTCTGTAACGGATTGCTATACCAATGGCTCGCTTTATCCCGTAGATTCTTTAAGCCGAGAAAAAAACCGATATTTTCTGGAAGGCTTTGCTCTCTGTAATGATGCTATTTTAGCGGAAGTGCCCGCAGAACATGCCGAGCTACACGCTGCAGAAACGGCACATGTACGGATCGGTGATCCTACCGAGCTCGCATTACTTGATATGGCTGCCCGCTTCCATCTATATCGTCCTGTTTTGGAGAGCAGGCTGCCTCGAATCGGAGAAATTGCGTTTGATTCGGAACGTAAAATGATGACCACCCTCCACAAGCAGTTGGGTGCCTGCATTTCCTTTACAAAAGGATCTCCCGATGAAATTGTAGGACGCTGCCGTTGCATCTGGGAGAACGGGCGCGTCATACCAATAACACAGGCTCATAAAAAGGCCATTTATGATGCTATCCGGCATTTATCCGGCAATGCATTACGCATTCTTGCATTGGGAATGAGAACAGGAGATACGAAACCTTCTGAGAAAAACTTGACTTTTGTTGGGCTTGCGGGCATGAAGGACCCTGTACGTCCGGAAGCAAAAGATGCCGTTGCCGCCTGCAAAAGTGCGGGTGTACAGACCATTATGATTACGGGAGACCGAATCGATACTGCCTGTGCTATCGCAAAAGAGCTTACCATTGCCGAAGATATTTCACAATGTATGACCGGTGCACAGCTGAGTAAATTAAAAACCACGGATTTAACAAAAACCTTAAAGCATACCCGTGTATTTGCGCAGGTTTCCCCGGAACATAAAACCAGGATTGTAAATGCCCTAAAAGAGGATGGGCATATTGTTGCTATGACGGGAGACGGCGTGAATGATGCTCCATCGCTAAAGTCCGCGGATGTAGGAATTGCCATGGGAATCAACGGAACGGATGTGGCAAAAAATGCCGCCGATATTATTTTAACCGACGACAATTTTTCAACTATAGTGAAAGCGATTGAACAGGGAAGAAGTATTTATGCCAATATTAAAAAAGCTGTACTCTTCCTGTTATCCTCAAATTTCGGGGAAATCATTACCATGCTGGCTGCCATACTTTTGGGACTCTGCTCACCATTAAAACCCAGCCATATTTTGTGGATTAATCTGATTACCGATTCCCTGCCTGCACTGGCACTGGGTATTGATGTCAGTGACACCTCACATTTCATGAAAAAACCGCCCCGCTCCAAAGAAGAGAATTTATTTGCGGACGGAGGGCTCTCTACTACACTTTTGTATGGAGTTTTGATTGCTACCATCAGTATGAGCGCCTTTTTGCAGCTTCCTCTGCGGCTTTTAATGAATAATGACCTTCCGTTAACATTATCCAATCTTCGTATGATCCTTAATGTACCGGAGGTCCTTACCCACTCCCAGACCTATGCCTTTACGGCACTTGGGATTTCCCAGCTCTTTCATGCTATCGGCATGCGGGATGTGGAATGCTCTGTTTTCAAGATGAAGCATTTAGGTAATAAATTAATGATAGCGGCATTTGTAATCGGTCTTTCCCTGCAGGTTATGGTAACCACAGTACCGTATTTTACCGTTGCTTTTGACACCTGTGCCCTACATATAAATGACTGGAAGCTTCTTATTTTCCTTTCGGCTATGCCCCTTTTGGCTCATGAAATACTACTGCTTCCCCGGTATTTCAAGTCTCGGTCAACATCCGCTTAGCTTTTCTTCCAGTGCCAGATATGCCAAACGGATACAGCCCAAAATGCCCTGATTATCATTCAGGCTCGCGGAAACAATATAATTATTTGTATCAATCACTTCTTTTGTACTGATATAACCCGCCATAAGCGCGGTGAACTTTTCCCGGATCAGGGGTAGCAGGGTGGGCTGCTTCATCACACCGCCGCCTAAGACTATCCGTTCCGGGGAAAGTATCATACAATAATTCACACATGCTTGTGCTATGTAATAGCTCTCCAGCTCCCATACCTCTTCTCTGCTTCCTAAGGCTTCTGCCTTACTGCCCCACCGCTTAGATAGCGAGGGACCTGCAGCCAATCCTTCCAAACAGTCTTTATGAAACGGGCAGTTGCCCTCATAAGTGTCACTTGGATGTCTGTGCAACAGGATATGACCGGCTTCCGCATGCATCATCCCGTGTAATATTTTTCCGTCCGCATAAATTCCCACACCGATGCCGGTTCCCACGGTAATATAAATACTGTTCTTGAGGCCCTTAGTAATACCGTAGAAAGCTTCTCCCAAAGCCGCTGCATTCACATCCGTATCGAAGCCTATGGGACAATTCAGTGCTTTTTTAAAATTACCCACGATATCATAATTTTGCCACGCAAGCTTTGGTGTTGATGTAATATATCCGTATCGGGGCCTGTCCTTATTGGGATTAATGGGACCAAAGCTGCCGATGCCAAGCGCCTCAACCTGTTCCTCCTTAAAAAAGGCTATCATGTTGGGCATAGTTTCTTCCGGTGTTTTTGTTGAAAACACTTCTCGTTTCCGGATTTCTCCGTTTTCATTACCGACGGCACATACCATTTTTGTGCCTCCGGCTTCCAATGCTCCCAATCTCATAATCCAGCTCCCTTTAATAATAATCTAATATATTTTTTAAGTATAGCATGCACTTTTTAGAAAGTCTATTATCCTTGTTATCCTTGCAAGTCCTATATCATAAAAAGTTTTAAAATGAATGTCAGAATACATTTATTATCATATTCTAAAAAAAGACTTTCTTTTAGGAGTTCCTATGCTTATATATACCGTAAAACCCGGTGATACTGTTGATAGCATTGCAAGTGCTCATGATATCCCCGTTTCTTCCATCATCTATAACAATCAAATTATCTATCCTTACAGCCTTGCTGTCGGTCAGTCCCTTTTACTGTCCGTGGATACGGGTGAGAACCAAAACAAACGTGCTATCTATACCGGTGGCTATGCTTATCCGTTTATTAACAAATATGTCCTTACGGAAACTCTGCCATATTTATCTTATCTATATATTTTTTCTTATGGATTTACCGCCGAAGGCGCTCTGGTTCCTCCGGTTTTAGATGATACCTTTATGATTACAGATGCAAAGAACTATGGTTCTTCCCCCATCCTTACCCTGACTCCCTTCGGACCGGACGGTAAGTTCAATAATTATCTGATAACTCAGGTTGTTAATAATTTAGATGCCCGACGCAGGCTAAAGGATGAAATTGTTGCCCAGATTGTGCAAAGGGGTTTTGAGGGCTTGGATATTGATTTTGAATATATAATTGCAAGTGACAGGGATGCCTTTGTGGATTTTGTGGCCTATATGCAGGAAAGCATATCTGCGCTTGGATATCCTGTCTCCGTAGCACTGGCTCCCAAAACTTCAGACACACAAACCGGTCTTTTATACGAGGGAAAGGATTATGCGCGTCTGGGCGCCGTTGCTGATTATGTATTGCTCATGACATATGAATGGGGATATACTTATGGCCCCCCCATGGCGGTGGCTCCACTCAACAAGGTGCGGGAGGTGGTGGAATATGCCCTTACGGTCATTCCCGCTGAAAAAATACATTTGGGCTTTCCCAATTATGGCTACGACTGGGCACTTCCCTATGTGAGGGGACAGTCGAGAGCAACTACAATCGGAAATGTGCAGGCAGTCGAAATTGCCATTCAAAACAGTGTACCGATTCAATTTGATGAAGTGGCAATGTCACCTTATTTTTTCTACGAGAACACACCCGAAAGCGGGATTGCGCCCATCACACATGAGGTTTGGTTTGAAGATGTCCGCAGTATTAATGAAAAACTTTCCTTGGTAGAACAGTATAATCTGCGGGGAATCAGTTGGTGGCAAATAATGAAATTATTCCGTGCCGGCTGGCTGCTGACAGCGGATAGATTCTATATCAGGTAATCTAAAAATAATATTAATATTTTATGAATTTGCAAAATGTAACATATTTTTTATATTCTTTATGCTATACTGTAGAAATGCATAAGCAAAGTTTACTTTGAGTGCAAGAAAGATGAACCGGATAAAAAGAATTTGCCGGATTCTAATGAGGCATAATGATACATGGAAGATTTAAGAAATCCCAGATACACCAGAAACAATAGAAATAACAGACGTAGTTCAAGTACAAAACTGAATAAAATAATTAATATTTTGTTATTGTTTATTATATTAATACAAAGCTTTTCCATTGGCTTTTTAATCAGAAACCAATCAGAGGTTAATAAAGAGCCGCCTGCTACACCGGGGAACTCCTCCTCTGTCATTACACCGACTCCCCTTCCAACCAGTAAGCCGGTGGAGCAAACAGGTACTCCCGAGACGGCTCCTATTGCTTCCGATTCGGACTACACCATAGTATGTTTGGGGGACAGTATTTTTGAAAAATCCGAAAACAATGACGGTATTGCAAATCAACTTGCTACGCTGACAGGCGCACGGGTTTACAATTGTGCCATCAGCGGAACACAGGCGGCCAATGTAAATGGGTATGATCAGGAAATTACGCCCTACGATGCTTTTAATTTGAGTTTTCTGGTGAACTCCATTACCAGTAAAGATTATAACATGCAGGACAGCTATCTATCCGAGTTTACCGGATCAAATAATGGTCATGAAGCTGCCCTTGCAAACTTAAAAAGTATCGATTTTATACAGGTGGATGCCATTACTATTGCATATGGTACCAATGATTATTTGAATAATTGTACCATAGACAACAGTAAAAGCCCACTTGACAATGCAACTACCCTGGGTGCCCTACGCTATGCCATCACCCGTATTCAGGAATATTATCCGCATATCAAGATATTTGTGCTGTCACCTCCCTTTTGCTATACCATGTCGGCCTTTAATGAGCGTCAAACATGCGATGAGCTTAATTTTGGAAACGGAACTTTGTTTGATTATGCAGCAAATTATAAGCAAATTGCCACCGATTATAATGTAGAGTATATTGATGTATTGAATGAAAGCGGTATGAATAAGAACAATATTGAAAACTATGTGATTGATGGTGTACATTTAAACAGTACAGGCAAAGCACTTGTTGGACAACTTATAGCTAATTATATACAGCAGGGAATCGATTAATTCCCTGCTGTTTCTTTTTCTTTATTAACCTTACTATAATCATCTATTAAATAATCCGCCACGATATCGGCGTATTTTTCTCTGCCTTCTTCATTCAAATGTGTGGCATCCGACAGATATTTGGGACCATTGTATCTGTGAATCCCCATTTTTACATATTGGTTAATAAAAATCAGTCCGTATTCTTCCGCTACCCTTTTTACTGTTTCCACATAAGCCGGAGCAAAGCCTCCTCCATAGTCCTTGGTATTGCTGTCGGAATCTATTTTTCCATAGGAATAGCCTTGACAATAGGTTTGTGAGATTAATATGATTTTTGCCTGAGGATAAGTTTCCTGCAACAGCACAACCGCACTTCTGAGTGCACCGCCATAGGTATAGGAATCAAAGGTATTCTCCCCTTCTGTGGGAACGGCTTCAAAATAGTCGTTAAGACCGTATGCAATAATAAAATAATCCACTTCACTATAATCAATTGTATGGATTAAATCATGGGCTTCCTCCTCTTCGGGTATCACAGCCTCCTCACTGCCTGTAATATCCAAAACCAGCTTACAGAGAGTTTCTCCATTCCATTTTTCAAGGTCTTCCCCATCCTTGCGAAAGGCTGCTCCGGTGCCGCTGATGGCCAGATTATAGACCTTTGCATTCAGCCGGTCCGAAAGTATAGCTGCAATAGATGAGTCATCCCGTACCAAATCCCAGATACTGTCTCCAAGCACTACAATGGATACCTCACCACGGTCGGTAATTGCTTTCTCCCTACGAATCTTATTTCCTATCGTAAGAAAAACTATTGCCCCACCAATGATAAGTACACCCAATAATAATATAATCCATTTTTTCGTTTTAAATTTTTTCACACTAACCAACATTTTGCCTCAGGTCGGCAACACAAATCCCCATGAAGCG
>CAZJAS010000071.1:0-11043 GCA_964544135.1 uncultured Clostridium sp.
AATATAAAATATTCGGGTTGAAAGGAGATTCTCTATGAAAGGAATTATACTGGCCGGTGGATCCGGTACCAGATTATATCCGCTGACAAAGGCGGTGTCTAAGCAAATTATGCCGGTTTATGACAAACCCATGATTTATTATCCCCTTTCCATACTCATGCTTGCCGATATTCAGGAAATCTTGATTATATCCACTCCTCGTGATTTACCGGTGTTTGAGGAGCTTTTAGGTGACGGTGAACAGTTGGGTATGCAATTATCCTATGCGGTACAGGAACATCCCAGAGGTCTGGCGGATGCTTTTCTGATAGGTGCTGATTTTATCGGTACGGATAGTGTGGCTTTGGTTTTGGGAGATAATATTTTTTATGGACAGAGTTTTTCTAAAATGCTGCGAAGGGTAGCTGCAAGAGAAAAGGGTGCAACTATTTTCGGCTATTATGTAAGGGATCCGCGAGAATATGGTGTAGTGGAATTTGATGAGGATGGACAGGCTATCTCGATTGAAGAAAAGCCGGAAAACCCCAAGAGTAATTATGCTGTTCCCGGTCTCTATTTTTATGATAATGATGTTGTGGAGATTGCAAGGAATGTAATACCTTCTGATAGAGGGGAAATTGAAATCACAAGCATAAATAATGAATATTTAAGAAGAGGCCTGTTACATGTAGAGACAATGGGAAGAGGCTTTGCGTGGCTGGATACAGGCAATCATGATGCACTTTTGGATGCTGCTGATTTTGTAGCGGCTTTTCAGAAGAGGCAGGGTCTATACATTTCTTGTATTGAAGAAATAGCATTTAAACGTAATTTTATAACAAAAGAGCAGCTTATGAAATTAGCGGAACCGTTGATGAAAACTGATTATGGTAAATATTTGGTAGAGGTTGCAAATGGACTCTAAGTTAAAGAGACTTACGATTCTGACAGCAGTTTCGGTTATGATTCTTACAATACTGATGGTTTTTTTGCTGAATGACGGTCTGAAGGGAAGCCGTTCGGGTGTGGGTGAAACGATACCGGTTACAACTGATTCACCGACGGCATTGGTATATGAAAATGGGCAGATAGGGAACGATTTGTCTGCCTTTATGGATGATGCCACTTTTTTTGACCCGGAAAAGAATCTTTATTTGGAAAAACTTTACGGAGAGCAGAATAAGCTTTCGCTCATTGTAACATCTGTGGAAAGAGATTTACGGATACAAATTGTGGATAATGATAACAATCTGGTAACCGGAGAAAGCTTTTATGTGATTTTAGAAGGGATAGGGGAATATAAGGATTTGGATAAGGATGGTATTATCTATATTGGCGGTCTGGATTCCGGTGATATAGAGGTATCGTTAAAACCCATTGAGGGCTATAAGGTTCCTTCCGGCCCTATTCGGGTAAAGGTAAAGGATAAGGTTGAATATTTGGTCATTGATGATATATCGCTGTTGATTAAGACTGAGGCGGATATTGATGCGGAAATAGAAGACAGTGCCCAAGCCATAGATGATGCAGATAAGACAGAAATCACAGAGGCACAGGCGGTAACAGGCAATGCGGCCTTGGGAATTGATGTATCAAAATGGCAGGGAGAAATAGACTGGGATAAAGTGAAACAGGATGGCATAGAATTTGCAATTATCAGATGCGGATACCGGGGTTCCGTTACGGGCAGTCTGGTAGTGGATCCTTATTTTGAACAGAATATAAAGGCGGCCTCCGCTGCAGGCATTAAAATCGGTGTGTATTTCTTTACCCAGGCCGTTAATGAAGTAGAAGCGGTAGAAGAAGCCAGTACGGTTATAAACTTAGTTAAGGATTATGAATTAGAGTATCCGGTATTTATTGATACGGAAGGTGCAGGCGGTGACGGCAGGGCAGACGGTCTGGATATTGCTATGCGTACTGCAGTATGTGATGCATTTTGCAGTACGATTAAAAATGCAGGATATAACGCCGGCATATATGCCAGCCGTAACTGGTACAATAATAATTTACAGACAACTTCATTGGAGCGTTATGTCATATGGCTGGCAGAGTATCGTAAGATCCCCATATATCAAGGGTATTACCAAATGTGGCAATATACCTCTAATGGAAATGTGGATGGCATAAACGGCAGAGTAGATATGAATATCAGCTATTTGGGTTATTAACTGCCGATATTGAGAAAGGAAAAATAATGGGTAAGATTATAGTTGAAACATGCGAAATAGAAGGGCTTAAGGTGATAACACCACAGGTCTTGGGAGATGCAAGAGGATATTTTATAGAAACATATAATTACAAGGACTATAAGGCAGAAGGTATTGATGAAATTTTTGTACAGGACAATCAATCTTCTTCCAAAAAGGGAGTATTGCGGGGTTTGCATTTTCAAAAAGAATATTCACAGGGCAAGCTGGTGCGGGTCATTAAAGGTGAAGTTTTTGATGTGGCAGTGGATTTACGTGTGGATTCACCTACCTTTGGTAAATGGCATGGAGAAATCTTAAGTAAGGAAAATAATAAACAGTTTTATATTCCTAAGAATTTTGCCCATGGCTTTTTAGTATTATCGGAGGAAGCAGAATTTTTTTATAAATGTACGGATTTCTATCATCCCGGTGATGAAGGCGGAATTATGTGGGATGATTCTGATTTAGATATAAAATGGCCGATTCAAGAGGGTGTGGAACTGATTCTATCTGAGAAGGATACGGAGTGGGGAAGCTTTGCAGAGTATAAACAAGAGTTAGGACAGGAATGATGATGAAGGGTAAAATTTCTAAGAAAACCGGAATTACTATATTTTGCTTATTGGGATTTCTTATGGCATCGGTCATATTGATACACCATAATCCTCTGGCAGATCCGGAAGAAGAAATAATTAAAAAGGCTGTTTCCTGTATTGTCATCATAGCGTCCTGTGCTTTATTTGGCATTTTATATGATAAGATAACCGTATTGCCCGTTGAATTATATCAAAACAGGCATCTGATCTGGAAACTGGCTAAGAATGATTTTAAAAAGCGCTATGCCGGCTCTTATCTGGGCGTAGTATGGGCCATGGTACAGCCGGTGGTGACGGTTGTCATGTACTGGTTGGTTTTTGATGTCATTATCGGAGGAGCAGGGGAAGCCATGAGGGGCAGCGGTAATATCCCTTTTGTATTATTTTTGACGACGGGACTGGTGCCATGGTTTTATTTTAATGAAGCTTGGACAAACGGAACAATGGCATTGATTGAATATAATTATCTGGTTAAAAAGGTAGTATTTAAAATCAGTATTCTGCCCATTATAAAAGTAATAGGCGCAACCTTTACACATGTATTCTTTGTGGGGATTTTGTTGATTATTGCAACATTATGCGGGTATTATCCCTCCATTTATACGCTACAGATTTTTTATTACAGTATATGTACCTTTGTATTGGTACTGGCTCTAAGCTATACTACCTGTGCATTAGAGGTTTTTATGCGTGATATTGCACAAATAATTAATATAGTTTTGCAAATCGGGATGTGGGCAACTCCAATTATGTGGGATTTTGCTGCTATTAACCCCGTTTGGGCTAAGATTTTAAAATTGAATCCCATGGTTTATATCGTAAACGGATACCGCAGTGCAATCTATGAAAAATCATGGTTTTTTGAAGATTTTTACTCCACCATGTATTTTTGGATTATAACAGTAGTGCTTTTAGGTGTGGGAGCGTTGATATTCAAGAAGCTAAAGGTACATTTTGCAGATGTGCTTTAAAGCGGTTTATATGATATAGGAAGGATTATTATGAAAGAAAAGAAACCGGCAATTCAGGTTAAAAATATAAATAAAATATATAAACTATATGATAAGCCATCGGACCGTTTCAAAGAGGCATTTGGGTTTACAAAAAAGAAATGGAAGGAACATTATGCCCTAAACAATGTCAACATGGATATTTATCAGGGAGAAACGGTAGGGATTATCGGTACTAACGGCTCCGGTAAATCTACCATTCTAAAAATTATTACCGGTGTGTTGAGTCCCACAGAAGGAGATGTTATTGTAGACGGCAGAATATCAGCCTTATTGGAGCTTGGCGCCGGATTTAATATGGAGTATAACGGTATTGAAAATGTGTATTTGAATGGTACCATGATTGGATTTACAGAAAAAGAGATAGATAAAAAGCTGCCGGAAATACTGGAGTTTGCTGATATCGGAGATTATGTGTATCAACCCGTAAAGACCTATTCCAGCGGTATGTTTGTGCGTTTGGCCTTTGCTGTGGCAATCAATATTGATCCGGAAATATTGATTGTGGATGAAGCTTTATCCGTGGGCGATGTTTTCTTTCAGGCTAAATGCTATCAAAAATTTACGGAATTTAAAGAATTGGGCAAGACAATCGTTTTTGTCAGCCATGATTTAAGCAGTATAAGTAAGTATTGTGACAGGGTGTATCTGTTAAATCAAGGAAAACTCTTGGGGGAAGGCAGTCCTAAGGAAATGATTGATACTTATAAGCGTGTTTTGGTAGGACAGTATGAGTTATCGGAGGACCAGGAAAATGAAATTATGCTGCCCGAAGGTGCAATCAATCCCGAATGCTTAGAATACGGAACAAAACAGGCTGAAATTCTTGAATTTTACATAACAGATGATAAGGGAATTAAAACAACGGCCGTTATTAAAAGTGCAGAATTTACCATTCACATGAAAGTGAAGTTTAATGAAAGAATTGTTGCCCCTATATTTGCCTTTTCTTTTAAGAATATAAAGGGCACGGAAATAACCGGAACCAACAGTATGATAGAGAAGGCATTTTTGCAACCCGTTAAGGAAAATAGCATACAGGAAGTAACCTTTACCCAAAAGATGAGTTTGCAGGGGGGAGAATATTTACTGTCCCTGGGTGTTACTGGATATGTGGGCAATGACTTTTTAGTTTATCACAGATTGTATGATATTTTAAATATTACTGTTGTATCTGATAAGGATACCGTAGGCTATTACGATATGGAATCGTCGGTGAAGGTGAAAGAAGTAAAAGAGAAAAATGTGATTCCCTATAGGCAGCAAGCGTAATAGTTTAAAGTAAACGTTTTTCTGCGACGGAAAATACGGATCGGTTCTAAGTTAAAGAAGGAAAGAGGCATATGATAGAGCAAATTGGAAAGATTGCATTGGATTTGACACATTACCCCGGTGAAGATTTTTATTGTGACGGACGGGTTGAAGACGAGCTGTTGGAGATTGCTAAAAATTATGCGGAAGCTGAGTATCAGGAAATAATAGAAAAAAGAGCAAGTTGGCCGATTCTATACCATTTATCACCCATTCGAGAAAACATAGTGGAGTGGATTCCTATGGATCCGGATGTAAAAGTGTTAGAGGTAGGAAGCGGTTGCGGCGCAATCACAGGAGCCTTATCAAGAAAAGCAGGGGAAGTTGTCTGCGTGGATTTATCCAAGAAACGCAGTCTGATCAATGCTTATCGACACAGCGCATGTGAAAATGTTTCTATTCATGTGGGCAATTTTAGGGATATAGAACCGGATTTACCCAATGATTTCGACTATATTTTTTTAATCGGAGTATTTGAATACGGGCAGAGCTATATGGGGACGGACAAGCCTTTTGAAGAATTTTTAACAATTATCATGAAACATTTGGCAGAAGGCGGACGTGTTGTTATAGCCATAGAAAACAAATACGGTTTGAAATATTTTGCGGGCTGTCAGGAAGACCATTTGGGTGATTATTTCTCCGGTATTGAAAATTATGCAGGAGGTGGCGGTGTCCGTACATTTTCCAGGAATGGATTAGAGAAGATATTTTCAGCATGCGGAGTGGAAAACTATAATTTCTACTATCCCTATCCTGATTATAAATTTATGAATACTCTGTTTTCGGATACTTATTTTCCGGCAAAAGGTGAGCTTTGTAATAATTTACGTAATTTTGACAGGGACAGATTGCTATTATTTGATGAAAAATATGCATTTGACGGTATTGTAGAGGATGATCTTTTTTCCGTATTTTCAAATTCTTATGAAGTAATAATCGGAGAAGGCTTTGATATTAAATATAGTAGATATTCCAATGACCGAGCAAAAAAGTATCGTATCAGAACTGAAATTGTACAGGATGAAAACGGTGTCAAAACAGTTAATAAGTATCCTTTATGCGAAGAAGCCCATGAACATATACGTGAGATGGCTGCTTCTTACCAAAATCTAAAAAACAGATATGAAGGCGGAAATCTTGCAATTAATAAATGTAAATTGCATGAAAGTAATGGTAAAATATGGATTTCCTTTGAATTCATCGAAGGAAGATTGCTTTCTGAAATATTAGATGAATGTCTGGAAAAAGATGATATTGACGGATTTCATGCAATATTTCGACAATATGTGGAAAGGGCCGGCTATAATTCGACATTTTCCGTTACGGATATCGATCTGATATTCAGTAATATTATGGTGCAGGATGATACCTGGACAGTGATTGATTATGAATGGACCTTCCCGGTACAAATGGATAGTAAGGAGCTTGCTTTTCGTGCATTACATTGTTATCTTCTGGAGGATAAAAAGAGAAGTAAATTAAATCCGGATTTAATATTGGAGCAGCTGGGTATTACAAAGAACGAGGAGGCTGCTTATCGGGAGCAGGAGGAGAAATTCCAGAAATTTGTTACGGGACAGCGAAAGTCCATGATAGAAATCCGGGGGATGATTGGAAACCAAATTATTGATCCCATAAAGGATATGAAAGCGAATGAAGGACTGAACCGCGTTCAGATTTATGAAGATTACGGAAATGGCTATTCGGAGGAGATGTCTTATTTTATAAGGGATTCCTATCGGGAAAACGAGCAATTTGAGATAGAAATCAAAATAGGGGAAAATGTGCAGGCCCTCCGTATTGATCCGTCCTTTTATTCTTGTATGGTTAAAATTGAAGAAATGACTTTAAACGGAAGTCCCGTTCCCTTTCAAAATAAAGCAATATTTTCTACCAACGGTAAGCCATTAAAATATGGAACGGGAATTGTTTTCCCGACGATGGATCCCAATATTTATATTAAAACAGCTAATTTGGATAAACAGACTGAAAACATCTTATATGTGAAGATGGAAGTAAGCAGGCTGTCCCAATCTCTTGCCGAAGATATAGCGGCGTCAATAAAAAGATGATTTAACCGGAGGTTTTGCTTGAATCCTAAAAAATTAATCAGAAGGCTGCTGGAAAAGCGGTTGGATAAAATATACGAAAGTAAACTAAAACGGTATATTCATAATTACTCCCTATGGATGGAGGAATTGGAAAAGAAAAAAAGCAATGGTCCCCAAAGAGGTAAAAAGGTGGAGTTTGAGCTTCTTATTTTTGGAAACGGCGTCTTGGCGGAAAAAGCAAAAGAAAGATTCGCATCATATTTTGCGGCTTATCCCCAAGCACAGATTGTATACGCGGATGAAGATATGATAGCAGAAGACGGTACCTGTCACAATCCATGGTTAAAACCGGATTGGTCGCCGGACTCCTATCTTTACCGGGATTATTTGGGCAGTGTGGTTGCGGTGCGCAAAGATATCTATGATAAACTTACACAGCAGGAAAAGGAAGAGGAAGGGATCTGCCATGACAGGCTGGTAGAGCTGGCAGGAGGATATAACCGGGGGTGCAATACAATCGGTCATTTGCAGGAGGTAGGATTCCATAGAAAAGAGGAATGGAAGCTGCCCGGTGAAAGCAGGGCCGGAATAAGACCGTATCATCCCAAAAAGAAAATAGACAAGCCGATGGTATCCGTAATAATACCTTCAAAAGACAATGTTGCTGTTCTGCAGCAATGTGTGGGAACGGTACTCAAAACAGTAATAAATACGGATTATGAAATTATCATAGTGGATAACGGCAGCTCTATGGATGCCCGGATTCTTATAGAAGCGGAACTGGAAAAAATAAATCAGGATTTAACAAATAAAGGCTGTCTGAAAAAGACATCCTATATCTATGAGCCGATGGAGTTTAATTTTTCTTTGATGTGTAATCTAGGTGCGAAAAAAGCTGCTGGGAATATTTTACTGTTTTTAAACGATGATATAGAGGCATTAAAAGCAGGGTGGCTGGAGGATATGGTGGAAAAAGCCCGTGAGCCCTGGGTAGGAGCTGTGGGTATAAAGCTATGGTATCCTGATTCAAACCGTATCCAGCATGCAGGTGTTGTTAATATTACCATAGGACCGATACATAAATTACAATTTCTTAAAGATAACAAGTGTTATTATGATGGGAGAAACAAGGGTATATGGAATTCTTTGGCAGTAACAGGTGCTTGTATGATGATCAGAAAAGAAACTTTTGCAGAAGCGGGAGGCTTTTTTGAAGAACTGAAGGTGGCTTTCAATGATGTGGATATATGCTATACTTTGTATGATATGGGCTACCATAATGTTGTAATCAATACAAGACATATGATGCATCATGAATCCTTAAGCAGAGGAAATGATGATTCCGAGATAAAGCAGCAAAGGCTTAAGCGAGAACGGGATTTACTCTATGACAGACATCCCCGGCTTGAAGGCAGGGACCCTTATTATCATCCCTGGCTTAATAGCAGTAAAGTGGATACGGCTATCAAACCGGCATTTGTAGAAGGACGTACATTTAAGGATACAGGGGATTATGAGGAAGAAGCAGATTTGCAGAAAGCACGCAGGGATGATTGCCTCATGTTGGGGATTGAATATGCAAGCGCTGACAGAATACAGGGATATGCGGTGGTACTAGGAAGCAATAACGCCTGTTACACCAAGAAGCTTTTATTTCAGTCTAAGGATGAGAGAGATATTTTGTATCAATTAAAATTTTTAGAGCAATATCGTTCTGATATACAGGATAATATGCCCGATCAGAAAAATGTTGCATTAAGCGGGTTCAGGATAAAACTAAAAAGAAAGCTTCCCAAGGGAAAATATCGCATTGGGGTATTGGCGGAGGATAGGATTTCCGGACTTAGATTGTATAATTGGAGCAGCGGCGTTCTGATTGTCTAAAGAGCGCAAATTAAGGAAAAGAGCGAGTAGAGAAAATGGATTATAAGGAAGCTTATACAAAAGAGCATATAAAGAGCGCAGACCTGGCAGGCAGGGTAGCTGATTTGGAAGCGAAAAACGAGGAGCTGCAATTTAAATTAGATCGTATCAAGAAAAACCCTCTTTGGAAGATGAGTAAGCCATTGCGCAGTATGCTGCACTTTGGCATCAGACAGTTGCGGCGTATAAAAAATTGCGGTGGACCCAAGGGTATTGCAGCTAAAATCAGTTATAAAAAAAGAGAAAAAAAAGCCATGCGGCAGTTTGGGACGGAGAGCTTTCCCGATGCGGAAACAATTGCCAAGCAAAGAGAAACGGTATTTCAAAGACCCGTCAAAATCAGTATATTAGTTCCATTATATAATACACCCATAGATTTTCTTACACAAATGCTGGATTCCGTAATGAATCAGACTTATGAAAATTGGGAATTATGCCTGGCGGACGGTTCCGATAAGCAGCATGGGGATGTAGAGGTCCTATGCCGTGATTATATAGAAAAGGATATGGGGAAAGACCGCATTGTATATAAGAAATTGGAAAAAAACGAGGGGATTTCCGGAAACACCAATGCATGCTATCAAATGGCTACCGGGGAATATATCGGTTTGTTTGACCATGATGATATTTTACATCCGGAAGCTTTGTTTGAATATGTAAGATGTATTAACGAACAGGGAGCAGACTATCTATATTGTGATGAAACCACATTTAAAAGCGGCAATATCAATAAGATGCTGACCATGCATTTTAAGCCCGATTATGCGCCCGATAATTTGCGTGCCAATAATTATATCTGCCATTTCAGTGTGTTTGCAAGAAATCTATTAGAAGGAACGGAGCTGTTTCGTACAAAATTCAACGGCAGTCAGGATCATGATATGATACTGCGCCTGACCGACCGTGCCCAGAAAGTGGTCCATATCCCCAGATTACTCTATTACTGGCGATCCCATGCGGGCAGTGTAGCTTCGGGAATAGATGCAAAGCCCTATGCGATACAGGCAGCAATGGGAGCGGTGGCAGAAAACTTAAAAGAGCATGGTTTTGATCATTTTAAAATTGAAAGTACAAGGGCATTTGAAACTATATTCCGTATCAGATATCAGATTATAGGAAATCCTAAAATATCCATTATTATTGCGAATAAAGATCACAGAGATGATTTACAAAGATGTATAACGAGTGTTCTTGAAAAATCTACCTATGATAATTATGAGATTATAGTCGTGGAAAATAATAGCAGCACGCCGGAAATCTTTGCTTATTATGAAGAGCTGAAGGAAAATGATAAAATAACAGTTGTTACCTACGAAGGCGATTTTAATTATTCCGCTGTGAATAATCTTGGCGTACAATATGCAGGGGGAGAGTATATCCTGCTTTTGAATAATGACACCCAAGTAATCAGTGTCAACTGGATGGAAGAGCTCTTGATGTATGCCCAGCGTGAGGATGTGGGAGCGGTTGGTGCGAAGCTCTACTATGGGGACAAGACAATACAGCATGCGGGTGTGGTAATCGGGTTAGGTGCTCACAGAACAGCCGGACACACACATTACAAACAGCCAAGACAGAATCTTGGGTATATGGGAAGGCTCTGCTATGCGCAAAATGTGTCAGCCGTTACAGGTGCCTGCCTTTTGGTTAAAAAAGCTTTGTTTGAATCGGTAGGTGGGTTAGAAGAAGGTTTGGCAATTTCATTAAATGATGTGGATTTTTGTTTGAAGCTTCGCAGTAAAGGACTTTTAAATGTATTCACTCCTTTTGCAGAATTATATCACCATGAATCTATTTCCAGGGGGCTTGATGATAAGGGAGAAAAGGCAAAACGATACGATGAGGAATCCGCTTATTTCAGAGATAAATGGAAGGCATTGCTTGATAAGGGCGACCCATACTATAACTCCAATTTCTCACTGGACAGAAGTGATTTTTCTTTAAAAGTATAATAAAGTCTGCTATACTGTTTAGTGTG
>CAZJAS010000072.1:0-10991 GCA_964544135.1 uncultured Clostridium sp.
ACATGCTTTTACACTTAGGGGCTCATTGGAATGGTTAGAAAAACCGGCTGACAAAATAATATCATGAGTAGAGCCCCCTTTAAATCAAGTTTCCCAAAAGCCTAATCATCTTATATATTATACAATAATTACATTTTTTACCATATCAAAAATGAGTATACTATTGTATAATATCCATATCAATCAATTTTATTGCTTAATAATTGTAATATATTGCTATTGAATGATTTACTTTGGAACGGAGGTGCTTTATGGCAAACGCTGTATCGGAACGAATTTTGGTTACACCCTCATCATATACCAAATCCAATTATTTATATGTGCAGGAAATCGGTACCCTAAAAAGCTTAGAGCCCCATATCAGCCGACGTGAAAAATTGGAATCCTATCTTTTTTTTATGGTCATGGAGGGAAGCGGCACTGTGATCTGCAACGGGATTCCCTACCAACTAAAAACCGGTGACTGCGTCTGGCTGGATTGTCTTGTCCCCTACTCTCACGAAAGCAGCATACATAATCCCTGGTCTCTTATGTGGGTACATTTCAACGGAAAGGAAGCCTCCGGATTCTATCAATTATATAATGAAAGAGAAGGACCGCAGGTTTTTACGCCCCTTGCAGTTACTCCCTATATCGAGACGCTACAATCCCTATACCGGCTCCAACAGCAAAAAGATGCTCTTTCCGATTTGCTTTCTCATAAGCATCTAACGGATTTGATTGCACAGATTTTTTCCGACACCTTCCATAATTCCACCAAGAGCTCTATTCCCGAAAAATTTTTAGATATCAGAAATTATATTGAAGAACATTATGCTGAAAAAATCACTTTGGATCAACTGGCAGAACATTTTTTTATCAGTAAATATCATTTGCTGAGAGAATACCGCCGCCTATTTGGTACTACCATTATAAGCGATCTTACCATCAAGCGTCTATCCCATGCAAAATCAATGCTCCGTTTTACAACGGAAAGTGTGGAGACGATTGCACTGGTTTGTGGTTTTCAAACCTCCTCCTACTTTATAAAAGTTTTTAAACACTATGAAAATATGACTCCTCTTGAATACCGACGTAAGTGGTGATATACTTTGTATTTGAGTGAGGTGAGGTATGAGTATCTTTGAAGCATTAATACGAAACAGGATTTTACTTTGTGCCGTCATAGGATGGTGTGTGGCACAGGTTTTAAAGACATTGATCCATCTATTTTTTACAAGAAAATTTGTTGCGGAAAGACTGGTTGGAAGCGGCGGCATGCCCAGTTCACATTCTTCTACGGTTACTGCACTGGCTACCGCTGCTTTTATTGAGTATGGACCCCAGAGCTTCCAATTTGCAATTTCTTTTATCTTCTCCATTATTGTAATGTATGATGCTATGGGAGTACGCCGCGAAACAGGCATACAGGCAAAGGTGTTAAATCAGCTGCTGGAAGTAATATCCGATATGGGCAGTGATATGTCCCCCCAGGACAAGCTAAAGGAATTTGTAGGGCATACGCCCTTACAAGTTTTAATGGGTGCATTTTTAGGAATTATTATTGCAATTACATTATGCAGTATGTTATAATTTGATTTAAGATTTTTTTAACGAAAGAGAGGATTTTTCATGAAAAAGAATACACTTTTTCTATTGCTATCCCTTTCAACCGCTCTGATATTTGGCGGTTGTGGAAAAAAAGAAACACCGGTCCGTCCCAGTGATTTGGTTGAACCTGTTGAGACAATTACGACCGTACCGGATGAAACCATAGATATCATTGATGTACCCGATGAGATTCTAAGTGACGAGCCCCCCGAGGAAGGAATGGTACATAGCGCTCTAACCAATGAATGGGTCTATGAGGAAGTAGCGGATTCCCGTCCCATTGCCGTAATGTATCCTACGGACAGAGAGTCACAGCCCCAATATGGCATCGGCTTGGCAGGTGTTTTATATGAATGCATGGAAGAGGGTCAAATATCCCGCCAGATGGGTATTATCGAGGACTGGCAGGATTTGGAGAAAATAGGCAATATCAGAAGCTGCCGTGATTATTATGTTTACTGGGGCTTGGAATGGGATTCCATCCTGGTTCACTGGGGAGGACCCTTTTATCTTGTTGATTTAGTATCCCGTAAGGATGTGGACTACCTTTCCGCATGCTCCATAGGAGGGAATACCGATCTTGTAGCACCTGCGTTGGGAAGCGGTGCTTTTTACCGCACAGATCCCAATCATCCCACTATCCACAACGGATATACCAATGCTTCTAAATTGCTGGATGCCATTGATAAATTAAATTATGAGACAGAGCATCGTGATAAATATTATGAGCCGGAGCATTTTAATTTTGCTCCCATGACTGAATTTAATACCTTAGAAAACGCTTCCGGCTCCTTTGACGCTACGAAGGTTGATTTATCCAAAATTTTCCCTATTACCAAATCATCTTTTGAATATGATGAAGAAAGCGGCACCTATTTAAAATATTTATACGGTTCCCCTCAGGTTGATGAGTTAACCGGCAAACAACTCGCTTTTACCAATATTATTATTCAGGACACCTATTGGGAATATCGCCCCGACAATAAATACCTGATTTTCCAAGTACATGATTCCGGACGTAGCGGCTATTATTTTACCCAAGGCCGGGGCATCAAAATCACATGGACCAAGAAAGATGATTATTCCCCCACCAGATATTATGATATGAAAGGGAATGAAATTGAAATCAACACCGGACATACCTTTATCGGTATTGCTCAATCCGGTAGACTACCCATCTACGAATAAGATTATTTTGAATGTTAAAAGGATACAGCTTAAAATAAAAGCTGCATCCTTTTTATATTATAAATTAATTATGTGTTTGCTAACACCAAAACCCACGTAATTGCTAAATTTGATTTCCAAGGGCTCTACCCTCCATATTACTTTGGAACGCCATCTTTTTCTATGGAAATGAGACCGTAAGGGGTTCCTAAAAGCAGGGAAGCCTTTGCTGAACCTGCTTTTACACTTAGGGGCTCATTGGAATGATTAGAAAAACCGGCTGACAAAGTATTATGGAGAGTAGAGCCCCTAAAATGAGATTCACAATTACCTATTATAAATTAAAGATATTTATAAGTTAAACTGATACTACCCTAATTCCAATCTGTTCACAGCCGAGAAGATTGCCCGCACAGAGGCTCTGGTAATATTGGAGCTGACACCCACACCATAGGTTACCCGTCCCGTATTTGCGTCCAGCAAATGTATATAGGCCGCCGCCTGAGAGTTTGCACCGCTTTGCAATGCATGCTCTTCATAATCCAATACTTTTATCTTAATATTCAGTACTTCGTTCAGTCCCCGCTGCACCGCGTCAATCGGACCGTTACCAACACCTTCAAAGTTTTTGCGCACATCCCTTTGGGTATATTCTACATAAACCTTAGTATCAAATGCGGTTTCTATCTCACCGCCCAAATCATCTACACGAAGCTTGCGGAAATGAATCGGTTCTTTCTTTTCTAAATATTCAATACGGAAATAATCCATGATCTGCTCGGGTGTTACCTCTCCCTGCTTTTCAGATACGGTTTGTATTACATTTGCAAATTCCTTATGCATAGCCTTGGGCAGCTTAAATCCAAAATAGGAGTCCATAATAAAGGCCACACCACCCTTGCCCGATTGGGAATTGATACGCACAATGGGCTCGTACTCCCTACCGATATCTAACGGATCAATCGGCAGATAGGGCACCTGCCAGTATGCGCCGTTTCTCTCTTTCATGGCCTTCATACCCTTATTGATTGCATCCTGATGGGAACCCGAAAAGGCTGTAAATACCAGCTTGCCGGCATAAGGATGTCTGGGGTGTACGGGCATTTTACAACAACGTTCATAAATTTCTATAATCTCATTTATCTTTTCAACATGAAGTTCGGGATCAATGCCCTGAGAAAACATATTATAAGCAATATTTAAAATATCCACATTACCGGTACGCTCACCGTTTCCGAAAAGAGTGCCTTCCACGCGGTCCGCCCCTGCCAGCAAAGCAAGCTCCGCACTTGCCACTCCGGTTCCCCTGTCATTATGAGGATGCACGCTGATAATCAGACTTTCCCTATCCTCAAAATGTCTGATCATCCACTCTATCTGATCTGCATACACATTGGGTGTGTTCATTTCTACCGTAGATGGGAGGTTTACTATCATGGGAGCATCTCCTGTAGGCCCCCAAGCCTTTTGAACCGCGGTACAGATTTCCAACGCAAAATCAAGCTCCGTACCCGTAAAGCTCTCGGGAGAATATTCCAAAATAATCTTCCCCGGAAAATCGGCTGCATGCTTTTTAACCATTTCGGTACCCTGAACCGCAATGTCAATTATCTCCTCACGACTCATATTAAAAACCACATCCCGCTGCAATGTAGATGTGGAATTATAAATATGTACCACTGCCGTCTTACAGCCTTCTATGGCTTCAAATGTCCTTGCTATCAGCTCTTCTCTGCATTGAGTCAGGACTTGGATCTTCACATCATCCGGTATCAGCTGTCTGTCTACAAGCTGACGCAGAAAGTCAAATTCTATTTGACTGGCAGCCGGAAATCCGATTTCGATTTCCTTAAATCCCAATCCGACTAAAAATAAAAACAGTTCAATCTTTTCATTCACCTGCATCGGATCCACCAATGCCTGATTACCGTCCCGCAGATCCACACTGCACCATATCGGTGCTTTTTCTATTTCTTTATACGGCCATAAACGATCCTTGTAATTGATAACAGGATTTTTAAGATATCTTTTATAATTTAACATACTAACTCCCATCTATCCGCTTCAGCGGACATACACACTTTTAACCTAATCAATCGGAACTACACCCGCTAGAGCGCGCCTATGGCTCCAAACTAAAAAATCAGCCCATCTTAATGATGGGCTGTAGTTACTTTTATAAAACCTATTCACCAAGGCCACTTTCTATTGCTCCTACCAGAGTCTTCAATGCATCCTCTTCGTCTTCTCCTTCGCAAGTGATTTCAATCTCATCACCACATTTTACACATGCTCCTAATACACTAAGTACGCTCTTCGCATTTGCTATGTTATCCCTGAATTTGAACGTAACCAAAGACTTAAATTTCATTGCTTCTTTACACAAGATGCCTGCCGGTCTCAGATGCAATCCAGTGGGGTTCTTAATAATAACCTTTTGGCTAACCATACTGTAATACCTCCAATTTCCTTCTCACGCTAGCATTATTATACCATTCATTGGTATAAATCACAAGCCTTTTTAAAACATAATATCCTGTATCAATCCTGCCAGACGCTCTGCTTCTTCCTGTATCAGTTCTTTGTTTTTACCTTCAATCATGACACGCACCAATGGTTCCGTACCGGAAGGACGAATGAGAACGCGCCCCTCACCGGCAAACTTCTCCGTCAAATCTTCGATTGCCTGTGCTATCTCCGGATACTCCAGATAATGTTCTTTCTTATGATTGGCAACCTTTGCATTCACCAATGCCTGTGGCAATACCTCCATCACTTGTGCAAGCTCTGAAAGAGGCTTCCCTGTATCCACTATTACCTGAAGCAAGTGCAAAGCACTTAAGAGTCCGTCACCTGTGGTATTTTCATCCAGGAATATAACATGACCCGACTGCTCACCACCCAGGCTTGCGCCGATTTTACGCATTTCTTCCAGCACATAGCGGTCACCCACCTTTGTCTGTTTTGCAATTATGCCATTTTTCTCTGTCATAAGGAAAAATCCTAAGTTACTCATAACAGTAGCTACAATAGTATTACTTTTTAAACAACCTTTTTGTTTCATATAATAGCCCACTATGGCCATGATTTGGTCACCGTCTATCATCCGACCCGCTTCATCTACTGCAAGCAGCCGATCCGCATCTCCGTCAAATGCAAGGCCTATATCGGCTTTTTCATATACAACTCTGGCCTGAAGCTCTCCCATATGGGTAGAACCGCAGTTTGCATTAATATTCGTGCCGTCAGGATTATTATGAATTGCCACAACCTCTGCACCTAATTCCTTCAGGGCTTCCACCGATGTGTAATAAGACGCACCTTCTGCACAGTCAACTACGATTTTCATTTCTCGCAAATCTATGGGAACCGACTGAATTGCATGATTAATGTACTCTTCCCTTGCATCCGTACGGTATTTGATTTTGCCCACACCGGTACCCGTAGGAAATTTAACGCCTTGCATATTATTAAAAATTAAATCTTCAATTTCTTCTTCAAGTTCATCCGGCAGCTTATAACCGTTTTCATCAAAGAATTTAATACCGTTAAACTCTACGGGATTATGAGATGCAGAGATCACAACTCCCGCATCCATCTTATATTTTTTAGTTAAATACGCGACTGCAGGTGTGGGAATCACACCCAAATATACACAGTTTGCCCCTACGGAGCATGCTCCTGCCATCAATGCATTCGCCAGCATATCTCCGGATATTCTGGTATCACACCCTACCATTATAGTGGGTTTTGCTTTTTCCTTTGTAAATACATAAGCACCTGCCTGCCCGAATTGCATTGCCAAAAGCGGTGTCAATTCCTCATTTGCTATTCCCCTTACTCCGTCTGTACCAAATAAACGTCCCATTCGATTATAAATCCTCCGTATTCGTTATCCTAATATATACTTTAAGGGGTTGCATGATGGTAATATTATCGGAAAAAATGAAATCCACTTCTGTCTCATAGACACCGGGACTTAAATTTTCCAAATTTCTGTCCTCCATAAAATCAGCCATGCTGATATACCCATATACCATGTTATCATTAATTTCATCCACTTCGGCTCCCAGACCTTTTATATACAAGTTATAACTAGTATCCTCACTTTCAAGCTCAACCGTATAACCTTCCGGAACTCCTGTTATCATCAGATTCTCAGAGGCAATATCCAAAGTCCTTTGAACTTCCTTTTCAATATGGACCGTAACAGCCACCCTGCCCTTAAAGGACGGATCCGCCAGCAAAACACCTTCGGGCACATAATCCTCTATATTTATGCTGGTAATCATATTATTAGACTGTCCGGTGATATTGAGTGCTTCTTCCGGAACCGTTATTTCCTTAATCCTTCCTAATTCCTGTGAAGTGCCGGCAATCAATACGGTTTCCGGCATACTGGTTATCTCACCTGTAAATAAAAACCCTGACGCAGGCATGCCAATTACAGAGAAATGAATGGGAACCTTCTTGGTAGCCAAAACTTCTACTCTTACGCGTACGGATTTAACATTTATTTTTAGATGTTCCGTAGAGATCTCCTTCCCTTCCTTATCATATAATACTACGTCTGCATTGGTGGAAATATCACTTGTGGAACCCGTTACATCCACATTGACACTTGCTGTTTTGATTTGTAATATGATTGATGCGGGACCGGATATTTCTATTTGGTTCTGATCGGGTGTAGCACCGTTAATCATGTAACCTTCCGCCACATCGCCTACGGTATTCACTCCCAGTACTAAACGTTTTGTTTTCTTATCTTCAATATTGAGCTTCAATACCTCATTACTGCCGGTTATGTCGGATATCTTATCATTATACCTTAGGGAATAGAATGTGATTTCCACAGTATTTGCCAGTGTCAGATTGTTAAAATCGGCTTCCGCAACAATATCGCTTGCACTCAGCTCATCTCTGACGGACTTTGGTGCAATAATCGTAACACGTGCTACCGCATCCGTTCTATCCAGAATCTGGTATACCATGTTTTCATCGGCCAATACCTCCGTATTAACCAGTTTAACCGGAACATTATAAAATGTTTTTTGATCCTCAGGATCCTCAATATTCATCACAAGCAGCCAGAGCAAAAAAGCTGCAACCAAAGAAAAGAGCTTTAATGCCCAGTTATTCAGTAGTTTTTTCTTTATCTTTGTTTTCTTTTTCAATTTTGTCTCCCCGGCTCCTTCCTCTCCAGATTTTATAGCTTTTCTTTACTTCTTCTGTGCCGCCAGGCAGTGCCAGCATTAATTTCTCCTTTAACTTCTCTCCGTCTAAATTCGTCTCAAGTAATCCCTTGTAAGCCACACTTATTTTTCCCGTTTCCTCGGAAACAATCACTGTCATTGCATCCGTCACCTCGCTGATACCCAGCCCTGCACGATGTCGGGTTCCAAGCTGTTTGTCAAGATTCATATTATCAGAAAGCGGCAGATAGCAGGTAGCCGAAGCAATTCTGTTTCCGCGCACAATAACAGCACCGTCATGTAACGGCGTATTATGCTCAAATATATTAACCAATAACTGGCTTGTTAAAATACCATCTACAGTTATACCGGTTCTGGCAAAATCACCCAAAGGCTGTTTACATTCAATTACGATCAGAGCACCTGTTCTGACCTTTCCCATTTCAACACATGCCTTTACAATCTCATTTATAGTTTTAAGAGAAAATACACCTTCCGATCCTTTGGTTGCAGCAAAGGGCAGTACACTTGAGATGAGCTCCCTGTTTCCAAGCTCCTCTAATGCCTTCCTCAGCTCCGGCTGCAATACCACAATCAAGCCGGTTACCGCAAACCCCAGTATATTTGTCCCCAGCCAAAGAATGGTATTCATATGGAAAGTAGCCGCAATCAGCCAAAAAACAAGTATGATAACAAGACCCTTCAATAAAGACCAGGCCCTTGTAGTTTTAATCCACATCAGGATATGGTATAGCAGGAATGAAATAATTATAATTTCAACCGCACTTATGAATTCCATATCCGGCATGCGCCTTATGATATTATCTGTCAATTTTTGAATGAACTGTTGCATACGGAATTATCCTACCTCAAATCTCGTCATAATCATTATAAAAATCATCTGTACCTATATTTCTCCCTGTATTTGCACTGCCGGGATTCGTCCTGCCGGTATTTGCTCTGGTAGCATTATCCCTGGTTACATTTACTCTGCCGGTATCTGCTCTTCCTGCATTCACCCTACCGGTATCTATCCTACCTGCGTTTATTCTGCCTGTATCCGGTCTGCCGGCATTTGCTCTGCCCGTATCTGTTGTTGATATCGTTCGTGAAGGTGCCTGTCTTCCGGAAGTTCTTTGCATATTACGGCCGGTATTATTCCTTGGAGACTGATGAACACTGCTTGTATGTGAAGAACGCCCCACTTGGGGATTAATACGTTTCACTGTCTTTACCGGAGCCGCCAGTACCATCTTGGGCACTGCTTTCACATAGTAGTAATACTCATCATCTTCAAACTGAACCTTTTCCGTTCTGCTGTAATCCACACTAAATACAAAAAATTGTAATACTACCGTTATTCCCAGGGAAACCAATGAACCGAATAATACACCCAGTACAGAAACATTGGTATCATAAATTAAATCACCCAGGAGCAGTATTACAACATTGATAAAAGTACCGGCAATCATTGCTATCGTCCAGGAATGATCCACTGACAATCTGCGGATTATATAAACCACAATCACACAAAAAGCAAATGCCGCCACCGTAACCATCATTTCTTTATTATTAAGAATTCCGTCTATCACCATTCTGAGCCTTACGGTAGCTTCATTTACATCCAATGCCTTAATAGACGTTGCATTAACGGATATAAACCGGACCAGATAATAAATCATGGTACCGCATCCAACCGATACAATAGATGCAGGTGTTCCTACCAATCCCATAGCAAGAGGCATCACATAGGGAATTCGAAGTGCAAAGCAAATCGGAGTCAATAGGACAACCAAGGAATCCTTTGGAGAAAATCTAAAAAACATAAGGAACATTACCAGAAAGAGGCAAAAGCCTACCAAGGCGGCTTCTACCGCCAATGCATAAAAATGCAGTAATATAAATACTGCCGCAAAGAAGATTGTAAAGCCTGTAGGTAAAAAAGAGCATAGCAGTGCTACAATCAGCACCACTGCCACATTCTTAATTGCGGACATAAATCCTAGCTGTCCATTAATAGACAATAGTGCAATAAATGCCAGTAAAAACTTTAATACCGGCATAATAAAAACTTCATTTTTACTGTAAAATCTTTTAATTAATTCTTTAATTTCCAGTAGGTTTCTCATAATTAAGCCTTTCAATAATTTTTGTTCTTGTCGTATAAAGAAGCCAATTTTTTTAAGTTATTATAATAATTTTTTAGATTCTTCTTTGCTTTTCCATAGCGATAAGAATATACCGCATATGTCATTACTGCAAAACCCGCTACGACTCCTCCATAAATCATCAGTATATTTTTAGCAAATACAAATAAGTCCATCTTATAGATTTCCAACATAAAATTTTCAAAGTCATAAAGGATATAGAGTCCAAATATTATAAAAAAGGCTATTGTTGAACTGATTACAGACTTTATGACCTGCATACCGATATAATCGTTACGAAAATAATGATAGGTCGAAATATTTCTTTTTCCTTCACCGGATTCATAAGATGCCAATTTTGTCATCAATATGATTCGCTCTTCGTTTAACATAGTTTCTGCCTTTCTTAATTTATTTAGTCAGATAACGCATTCTTTCCCCGTCTTTGTTAATTCTTTTGGGTGCAGGCGGCACCTCTTTTTTAGAAGAACGTACCACTTCCTTAAATCCTGTAGCAATCTCATGGCGGCATTTATCACAATAGCGGCCGCTCATTATAGCAGCTCCGCAGGTTTCACAATATAATAAAATAGTGGACCCCTCCGTAAGCTCTAAACGCTCTTCCCTCAGCCATTGGTAAATCTGGGAAATCTCTACTTCACATTCCTCAGATACCTGACTTATAGTGGCGCCTTTATTCTCCCTGATATATTCCTTTACCCTCTGAAAATCCGCTTCCAGGCTTTCCCTGCATGCCATACAAAGGCGCGGACCTACTAAATAATTAAATAATCTGCCACACTTTCTGCAATTACGAACGTTCATAATAACTCCCATCCGTCCGCTAAAGCGGACATGCAAATCAGGATCGTGAAATGCTTTATTTCACACTAAC
>CAZJAS010000073.1:0-10865 GCA_964544135.1 uncultured Clostridium sp.
TTCTGGGTGCTTTTTTTCTGATGCGCTAATTTGAGGAATTAAGCTTCACACTATTCCTTTGATTTCTTTTATCTTTTGTTCCAGCTCCCTTGCACCGTTCTGTGCATTCTTGATGGAACGACATTGCTTTACAAAAAGCTCCTCCGGGCTGTCTCCAAAGTTCTCGTAATAGATTTTGCCAATCTCAGCATAATTTTTCTTTATCACTTCCTCGCAAGTACCAATCTGGCTTTTTAAGCTGGCAATCTCTGCAATCTCCTTTGCCTTTTCCACTACTACCTGTCCCTTGGCTGTAATTGTTTCTTCTACCTTATTAATAAAATCCATTTTTTCCTCCTTTATGATTTGGGCTCTCTGCTTCCTAACATACACATTGATACCCCATTCATCTTTATTTCCTTTTCAAAAGTTTCCGGTTTTCCAAAAAGCTTTCTCTTCTTCCATAGGAATGAAGAATTCCCATCTGCTAAAATCTGCCACCTTCCCTCAGGCAAGGAAAGCATGGTGTCCTTTTTTCCGGCATAATAGCTGATCAATATTCTATTCCAGAGACTCTTTGGATAAGAGGAATGGTCAATCAGCAGATTTACCATTTCATCCCGTGCCTTGAGCACCTGAATATGAGTAAGTGCTTCGGGAGAATGATCCATAAAGAACTCTATTTTTCCCCGCAGCGCTATCAACCCCCTATAATACTCCACAAGCTCATTAAATACCGCTCTCCTCTCCCAGTCAAGACAATTAATTTTCCATGAAGATTGATAGCTGTTTTCATCTCCATATTTAGTTCTGGCAAACTCCTCCCCGGCCTGAAAAAGCGGAGTTCCCATACAGGTCAATACAATTCCTGCTGCCAGTTTATTTTCAGAAAGCAGCTTAGTATTTATACTATTGTAATCCTCAAGTCCCGCTGTAAGTACCAGTTTGTCCCAGAGCGTATAATTATCATGTACGGAAACATAATTGATGCTCTGCGCAGGCGAGTGCAGCTTAAATTCATGTCCCCCGTCACAAAATGCCATTGCAGCGGAAGCGATTGCTTTTTCCATCCCCTTCGCCCCATTTACAAAGCCCGGCATATCTCCATAAAAAACACTGCCCTTTACAGCATCACGCATACTGTCATTAAAGATAGCAATACCGTTATCCAGCATATGGACATTCTTCTTATTTGCATGAAAATATCCCGGCGCTATGGGAGATGGGGCTGCCGTCCATGGCTCTCCGTATAGTAAGATATCTTTATGGGGAAATGTTTCGTCCAGTGAACGCCTAATGCTGTTTATGGTCTTAGTATCATGTAATCCCATTAAATCAAATCGAAAACCGTCAATATGATATTCCTTTGCCCAATATAAAACAGACTGTTTGATAAAGCTGCTTACCATCTCTCTTTCACTTGCTGTTTCATTACCGCAGGCCGAACCGTTCGACAGGCTTCCGTCCTCATTCTGTCTATAATAGTAATAGGGTGCCAAAGTTTGAAACGGACCGTCTATAGCATAGGTATGATTGTATACCACATCCATGACCACTGCAATACCGGCTTCATGCAATGCCTTTATCATTTCCTTGCATTCACGAATCCTTACATGACCAAGATAGGGATTTGTAGAGTAAGAGCCCTCCGGTATATTATAATTCATAGGATCATAGCCCCAGTTAAACGAATCTTCATCTCCTATTTCATCCACGGATGCAAAGTCAAATATGGGAAGTAAATGCACATGAGTGATTCCCATATGGATTAGATGTCCGATTCCTGTATGATAACCTTGGTATTTATGCGCCTTTTGTGTAAATGCCATGAATTTTCCTCGGTATTCTTTACTGATACCGGATTGTTCATGCCGGGAAAAATCCTTCACATGAAGCTCATAGATTACCGTATTTTTATTGCTCTGTTTCCATTTTTCATCTTCTGACCAGCCATCGGGATTCGTTTCTAATAGGTTTACTACCATACTTCTATGGCCGTTTGCCCCACAGGCCCTTGCATAAGGGTCCCCGCACTCACTTATCTTCCCCTCCCGCTGCACTGAATAGGTATAATAAATGCCGTCCAAGTCTCCCATTATAATGCTCTCAAAGGAATGAGGAGAAACACGCTTCATCTCCTTACAGGAGATTCGCTCTGCCCCTTCCTCATCATCAGTTCCGGTTGTGTAAAGGCAAATACTAACACTCTCTGCAAAAGGTGCCCATGCCCTAAATACTGTTTTATCTTTTTGATATATGGCGCCCCAGTTCTCTCCTGCCTGCAAGCAATCTGATTTAAACTCCTCTGATTCATATCTTTTTTTGTAATCTAATGGTGTCATGGGGCTCTCCTGCTCGTTTTGATTTCATACTTCATGATCTATATTATCTATGGTATTCGCTTTTATTTTCTTGCTTTTTCGAAGCACACGCATTTCATTTTCCAAATCCAGCAAACGGTTAGTCAGTTCTGCATTTGCACATTGGAGACTTATAATATCTTCCTGTACAGGATTAGGTAAATCTACCTGATTTAAATCGGTTCTCGGTAACGATTCACAGCCTCGCTTCACTACCCTGCCGGGTACACCTACTACAGTGGAATTAGGCGGTACTTCATCCAGTACCACGCTGCCCGCTCCGATTTTAGAATTTTCTCCGATTGAAAAAGAACCCAGCACCTTCGCTCCCGCGCATACCATTACATTATTTCCTAAGGTAGGATGCCGTTTTCCATGCTCTTTCCCAGTTCCACCCAATGTAACTCCCTGATACAAGGTTACATTATCACCGATTACCGTAGTTTCTCCTACAATAACACCATGGCCATGATCGATAAAAAGGCCTTTACCTATTTTTGCACCGGGATGTATCTCAATCCCCGTCTTATGTGCCCCCTTCTGAGACACCCATCTTGCCATAAAATAATGCTTCCTCTTATATAATTTATGGGAAATCCTATAATATATCAATGCTTTAAAGCTGGGATATAATAATACCTCGAGATTGCTATGAATAGCCGGATCTCTTTCCCGTATCACTTTGATTTCTTCATTAATAAAGCGTATCAAGCCCATAACAATCACCCTCCTTTTGCTTCCGTTAATGTAGAAAGGACCACGGCATGTTCGTTCTAAGCGAATTTCCGTGGTTCACCTTTATTTAGCATATGCAAACAGATACTGTTTGTCAACTTTTATTAATAAATATCGGAATCTAATCACTGTACTTTATGATATTATAGTATTATAATAAGCGTTATACTTTTATCGGTTTAGGTATTATTATTTCTGCCAAACTAATATAAATGAGAAGTAATAATAGCCCGGAGGAAGATTCATGTTAGATAAATTAACATATTATAATGCAATGGGATATGAAGTCCCTCCCGTGAGCCTATTAAAAACACAGGCCCAAATTCAAGGAATACGTAACAGCAGTAATATAAATATCGCCGTGTTAGACTATATTACAGAATATATTACATCAGGTATAACCACCGGTGAAATCGACCGTCTCATATATGATAAAACAATCCGATTGGGCGGAACACCAGCGCCGCTTCATTACAACGGATTTCCCAAAAGCGCCTGTCTGTCCATCAACAATATTGTCTGTCATGGTATCCCATCAAATCACATAGTCCTAAAGGATGGTGACATCGTCAATGTTGATGTCTCAACGATTTATAAAGGATATTATTCCGATTCTTCCAGGATGTTTTGTATCGGCAATGTAAGTAAAGAAAAGCGGCATTTAGTTCAAATTGCAAAAGAATGCATGGAGTTTGGCATTCAGCAGATTAAGCCTTGGGGATTCCTTGGCGATATCGGATCTGCAATTAATCAGCATGCTATCCAAAACGGGTATACCGTAGTTCGTGAAATTGGTGGTCACGGCATCGGCTTGAAATTTCATGAACACCCCTGGGTCGGTTATGTTACTAAAAGAAATACAGGAATGCTCCTAGTTCCGGGACTTGTTTTTACTGTTGAACCCATGATAAATATGGGAAATGCTGATATCTATATGGACCAAGAGGATGGCTGGACTATTTATACTGCGGACGGCAAGCCCTCTGCCCAATGGGAAAAGACCGTCTTGGTTACCGAAACAGGTTATGAAGTATTAACATATTAATAAATCATAAAAAATCTTTCCTATATTGTACTGATTTTGTTAATGCTTCTACTGTTTTGGTTTCAAGCACTCAATAATGAAGCACTAATCTCGCGTAAACTTTTACAACCAGTATATTATACCATAATGTTTGAAATATTAATTAGTGTAATTATTTTACTTTTTTGTTTTATCAATCTCTTTTCATTAGTGTTTACTAAAATTGAAAGCTTTATTATTTATTATCTTACTTTTGTTGTGATTACTAACTTGCTAATAATACTAAAGAGAACATTTAAAGTAATTGATACCGATATGAACATAGATGATTATTGATTATATCTTTTAAGCAAAAAAACACTCTCCATTAGGAGAGTACATGTAAAACCAATATTCATTAAGAAAGCTGCTGACGGGAATCGGACCCGTGACCTCCGCACTACCAATGCGACGCTCTACCGACTGAGCCACAGCAGCACAGTTATGCAAAATATGTCATAAGCAATCACTGAGGACTAGTATAGCATAGAGGAAAATGACTTGTCAACGGTTTTTAGGGGAAATTTTCATCTAATAAATAAAGGATTTTAGAGTGGTAAAGCATACTTAAAACACAATACAATTATAATATAAAATGACTAAAAAGCCGCCTATTGGCGGCTTTATCTCTTTTGGTTAATCGGTTGTATGCCTTCTTTACGCACATTATGTTCCTGGTTTTGATTCTCAGGCTTTACCTTTTGTGTTATGCTGTTAAATTTGTTTTCACTTTTTTGCTTGTTCTTTTTTTCTTGTTCTTTTCTGTCCATATTATCACCTCATGCAAATAGTATAAACAAGGCTTACTTTAAATATACTATTTTGGCAAAGGTTGGTTAAATTAAACAATAATCTTAGCAATTATATAATGATAAGTTAAAAAAATATTTCCTCGGGTCTGCGTCTTGAAAATTTAATAATGCTGTCCACATTCTTAATACATTGTCGAATCATCTGTTCTGCATCATCTCTTACACTGTCATTGACATAAAAAACGCAAGAATTTTTATTACGCCTGAACCATCCGCTCTTATGCCATTTTATGTAATAAGAAATACGATTTTGTAATAGAATTCTTTCTATTTGACTCTTCATTTTCATATCAGAAGCTTCACAAAGTTCAATCTCATTATTCACTTTTAGCCTTGTATATTCCGACCGAATCATATCTTCTCCTGCATATAGTTGGTTACAGTATAACCTTCATTGGCAATGCTTAGATTGACATTCGCTACAAATCTTGAACAAGCTGCGTTTAAAACTCTTATTAAGGTTCATTATAGCATAGGTGGATTACTTTTTCATTATCTTTTTACCATCTCCCGTAAAAATAATGGTTCCCAATATATCAGTACGAAACACTTCGGAATCTAAATTGCTAAGACGTTCGAGTACTTCCTCATGTGGAAAACCATATTTATTATCCACTCCGCAAGATATGACTGCCCAATCGGGTAATACTTCCTCTAAAAAAACTTCACTGCTGCTTGTACTGCTGCCATGATGGCCCACTATCAATAAATCTGCTTTCACATTAAAATTTTCTAACATATAATTTTCACAGTTCTTTTCTCCATCACCATATATTACAATGCGATTTTCACCATTTGTAATCAAGATGCCTATGGAGCTTTCATTGAAATTAACCGTATCGGTCTCCCAATTCGGAGATGGTGCTATGATTGTAAAAGAAGCTTCTCCAAGCTTATAAACATCTCCCGCATGTGGAAAATCTAAAATCGGCTGCTTTTCTTCAATGGATGCCTGTAAATCTGCATAAACCGCTGTTTCACATTCGTCTATCGTGATATCAGGCATAATCACCCTGTCTACACCAATTTCCCGAATCACTTCCGATGCCGAACCGATATGATCTTCATGAGGATGTGTCAAAAGCAGGTAATCCAATTCGGATATGCCTTGTTCCTGTAGGTATGTAACGAGCATTGCTCTGTCGTCGCGGTTGCCGGCATCTACCAGCATGGCATGTTCCCCACTTACAACCAATGTTGCACTTGCCTGCCCCACATCCAGGCAATGAATGGATAGTAATCCTCCACCTTCATTAAATCCATCTGTGCCTGGGATAATCTGTCCCGACTGTACCTCCTGATTATCATCCCATCCCGCTTGATTATCAAAGTTAAATTCATCCTGTATCAAAAATAAACCAATTAGTAGGAGGATTATTAAAAGGGACCATCCTATCCCTCGTTTATTCTTCGCTTTATTTAAGATTGTACTTCTTACTTTATTTACTGATTTGTTCTTTGCCTTATTTAGAACACTGCTGTTTACTTTTTTTTTATTTGCCACTCTATTTTCTGCCTTCTATTCTATGATCATCTTTTTTATTTTTGATTTTAAACGCTGTAATGCATTATCTGTGGATTTTTCATCCCTTCCCAATACCTTAGCAATCTGACTATAGCTCATACCGGTTATATACAAATCAAGCACTTGCTTTTCAAAGCTGCTAAGCTCCTCCTCCATCTGCTTTTCAAGCAGCTTCACACTCTCCTTATCAATCACCAGCTCTTCGGGATTGAGTCCATGTGCTGCCAGCACACTCAAAGTATCGATTCCCTCATCTTCACCACGCTTGGCATTACTGCCAAGAGAGATATAGGAATTTAGGGGTATATGCTTCATCCGCCCTGCTGCCTGTACTGCTGAATACATCTGCCTGCTGATACAAAGCTCGGCAAAAGTAAAAAAGCTGGCATCCCTGCCGCTGTCATAATCCCGGATAGCCTTGAACAGTCCAATCATTCCTTCCTGTATCAAATCCTCTTTGTCAGCGCCTAAAATATACATAGAGCCCGCCTTGCTTCGAACCAGATTTTTATATTTATCCATAATATAATCCGTAATCTTCTCTTCTCCATCCCGGAGCCGGACAATCAACTCTTCATCCGATACCTGAGAAAAATCCTGCATATCATCCTGCCTTTCTACAACTTTTTAATCTTATTCTCTTCTGCCTTATTTTCCTATCTGTATCTGATTGATTCTATCCCTTTAATCTCTGCCTCACAATTTCATAAGCCAGTACGCCTGATGCAACGGAAGCATTGAGGGAATCAATATCTCCATTCATGGGAATCGAGGCTATCATATCACATTTTTCCTTAACCAGTCTTCCCACACCCTCTCCTTCATTTCCGATTACTACGCCAATCGGTCCCTTCAGATTTAAATCATACATTATGGTGCCGCCCATATCCGCACATACAAACCAAATACCTTCTTTTTTAAGCTCCTCTATGGTCTTTGATAGATTGGTGACTCTTGCAACCGGTGTATAATTAAGTGCACCTGCAGAGGTTCTTGCCACAGTAGCCGTGAGTCCCACCGCACGGTTCTTAGGAATAATAACTCCATGTGCTCCTGCCAGATTTGCGGTACGTATAATGGCACCCAGATTATGAGGGTCTACAATATTATCAAGCAGGAAAAGAAAAGGTTCCTCACCCTTGTCTCTTGCTGCCTGTAAAATATCCTCTACTTCTGCATAGGTATAAGCCGCTGCCATAGCAATAACACCCTGATGCTTTCCTGTTTCAGACATCTGATCCAAACGTTCCTTCTGAACAAATTTCACCAAGGTACCGTTTTTCTTGGCTTCTCTTTTGATGGTCATAATCGGTCCATCCTGACAGCCATCCAATATATAAATTTTATCTATCGGCTTGGCAGCCCGGTAAGCTTCAATAACAGCATTTCTGCCTTCTATCGTAAATTCTTCGTATCCCATTGCGGCTCCTTTTTTATCTATATTGTAGTAGGTGTTTCTATTTTACAGCACTGCATCAATCCTCACAAGTCCTTCTTTTATCAGCTCCAATATCCTGTCTGCCCTATCCTGTAAATATAAATAGCCTAATAAAGCCTCAAAGCCGGTAGCCTTACGGTAATCAGCAATACTGGCATTTTTAGCTACGGTGTGGGATTTTGCATTGCGTCCTCTTTTATATACCGAAATCTCTTCCTCTGATAGAATATCCTGTAATGCATCTATCATGGCTGCCTGTGTTTGTGCCATCACCACATTACTGGTTTTCTTATGTAATTTATTGGCTGATGTATTGGCACGTTCCACTACCACTGTTCTGATTATAATATCAAAAACAGCGTCCCCCATATAAGCCAAAGTAAGAGGTGAATATGCGCGCACATCCACCTCTTTTACCGCAAAGGTTTCCTTTATCTTTGCCAGCAAGCTTAAACCATCTTCCATTTTACGCCCTCTCTCGTATCCTCCAGCACTATGCCTTTTTTACTCAGCTCATCACGGATTGCATCTGCAGCCGCAAAATCTTTGGCCTTTTTTGCTTCCTTACGTTCCTGAATTTTAGCAAGCACATAGCTTTCTAACTCTGTATCCACTTCAACTGTTTTGGCTGCATCTGCTTGTAATAGATCAAGAGAAAGTACTTCATCATAGCTCTTAACCAGTTCTAATTTCGTATGATCGTTCATGTCTGATTTGAGCATTTCATACAAAACGGTAATTGCCATTGCCGAATTTAAATCAGAACAAAGTGCATCTTCAAAACGTTTTTTATATGCATCAAATTGATTCTGCTCTATTTCTCCGTTTGGAGACAATTCCGCAATTTTTTTAGTCAGCTTATTATATGCGATATTCATATTGTCCAATGCCTCAAAGGAAAATGCCAGCGGCTTTCTATAATGGGACTGTAGGCAGAACAAACGATATACCAATGGATTGTAGTCGTTTTCCTCTAATAGAGATACCGTCAAAAAATCTCCCTTTGATTTACTCATCTTGCCGGTCTTATCATTCAGGTGATGCACATGGAACCAGTAATTACACCATTTATGACCCAGGCATGCCTCACTCTGGGCAATTTCATTGGTATGATGGGGGAAAATATTATCAACACCGCCGCAATGAATATCTATATATTCACCCAAATGCTTTATACTGATGCAGGAGCATTCTATATGCCATCCCGGGTATCCTATTCCCCAAGGGCTCTCCCATTTCAGTTCTTGGTCATCAAATTTTGATTTGGTAAACCAGAGTACAAAATCACTCTTATTCTTTTTATTGGAATCTTCTATTACATCATCCCGCACACCTACTAAGAGGGAATCCTCCGAATGCCCGGATAAAACATGATAGTCCTCTAACTTTGAGGTATCAAAATATATATTTCCGCCGGCTTCATAAGCAAAGCCTTTCTCCAAAAGAACGCTTATCATATCTATAAATTCTTCCACACAATTGGTTGCCGGTTCCACCACATCGGGACGTTTTATATTTAATTTGCGGCAATCCTCAAAAAAAGCATCCGTATAAAACTTTGCAATTTCCATCACGGATTTATGCTCTCTCTTTGCACCGCTCAGCATTTTATCCTCACCGGTATCCGCATCACTGGACAAATGCCCCACATCTGTAATATTCATTACACGCTTTACGTCATATTTGAGATAACGCAGGGTTTTTTCCAGCAAGTCTTCCATAATATAGCTTCTTAAATTACCAATATGCGCAAAATGATATACAGTTGGGCCGCAAGTATACATTGCTACCTTTCCATCCTCGTTAGGCACAAACAATTCTTCCTTTTTTGTAAGTGTATTATAGATTGTCAATCTGTTTTCCATACTAATCTCCATTCCGTCCGCTTCAGCGGACTTAATATAACTAAAAAGGATAAATCCTTCTCCCGTAAAGAGACGAATTTATCCGCGGTTCCACTCTTTTAGAAGGCAAAGCCTTCCTCTTTGTGCATGTAACGTATGCAAAACGTGCTTGCCATACCCGATTACCTCTAGCCAGTTGATTATCGCTAAAGACAATTTTCCTGCAGCCGACTCCCAGATGCACTTTACTTATCCTCTGACTAAGTTCACTTTCAGCCTGCGATGAACTCTCTCTATTGCCCTTAGATAAGCTACTCTTTCTGCTCACAGTCTTTTCTCTTTTACTATTAGTAGAATAAGCAAAATTACCCATTTTGTCAACAGGGTTTCTCATTTTTACAACCGGTACAACCCTCGCAACCACCCATGCTTGCCCCTCTATCATTGGTTACATCCGCAGTATAGAGCTCTCTTGGTGAAGTCAGCATGCAGATTGCCTGTGCACAAATCCCCTCACCGGCACCGGTAAAGCCCAGCCCCTCTTCCGTGGTTGCTTTTACATTGATCTGTGTAATATCAATACCCAGCACCCTAGCAATATTTTCCCTCATAATATCTATATAGGGACGCATTTTGGGTGCCTGAGCAATAATAGATGCATCAATATTTTCAATTAAGAATAAGTTTTCTTCAAGAAGGCTTGCCACTTTCCCTAATAATGCAAGAGAAGAAATCCCCTCATAAGCCGGATCCGTATCCGGGAAATGCGTACCGATATCTCCCAGTGCAGCTGCTCCTAACAGGGCATCCATAATGGCATGTATAAGAACATCCGCATCAGAATGACCCAGAAGTCCTTTTTCCCAAGGTATTGTAACGCCGCCTATGATCAGCTCTCTGTCTTTCGCCAGTCTGTGAACATCATATCCCATTCCTATCCGCATATTTATTCCTCCATATAACCAAATGTACCAAGCTTCTAACAGTCTAGCACATCATTCTATGTAATTCCACATTTTTTTGTTCACAGCCATTCTTCGGTGTGTAATTTAGAAATTTTTGTCTTCTTACTAAAGAGACTTAAAATTTCTTTCCACACTCATCTCACT
>CAZJAS010000074.1:0-10654 GCA_964544135.1 uncultured Clostridium sp.
ACCAAAGCCTACCTTAGGCCTGTCTAAGAGCTCCTTAGGCACATAATCATATGCTATGTCTTTTAATATTCTCTTTTTAATTTTATTGCCGTACTTAAAGGAATGGGGCAGCCTGTAAGAATACTCCATAACATCAATATCCAGTATGGGGCAACGGGATTCCAGTGAATATTTCATAGATGCCCTGTCCACCTTACATAGAATATCACCCGGCAGATAGGTATCCATATCTAAAAGCATTCTACGCTCCTGCCAGTTTTTTTCCTGATATCCGCTTTCAATATAGTATAAGATCGGATCCGACTCACCCTTAACCATATGGTATGCCGTTTCCAGATAATTACTTGCCCCAAATTGGGTTTTTGTTTCCTTCTCCCTGTTCGCAGCGATTATCTTTACCTTAAAGGGCATCCTTTCCAAAGCCTTCATCTGTTTTAGTCCCGGCAGATTACAAGCCCAATATGTCAGTCCCCCTAAAGCATCCAGTTTTTGTGCTTGTCCCACTTTATCATACGCATTATATCCGCAGAAAAACTCATCGCCGCCATCACCCGATAAAACCACCGTCACATCTTTTCTTGCCAGGGCCGAAACCAGCATGGTAGGGATTTGTGAGCTGTCCGCAAAAGGTTCGTCATAATACTTAGGAATACTATCTACTAAATCAAACATCTCTTTTTCATTGATATATAGCTCTGTATGGTTGGTTCCAAGATGAGTTGCAACCTCCTTAGCATACTTAGCTTCATTATATTTCTCTTCATGGAAGCCAATGGAATAGGTCTTTACGGGACTGTCCGACAGATTTTGAGCCATACCGGTAATCAAAGAGGAATCATAGCCCCCGCTTAAAAATGTACCCAAAGGCACATCCGATATCATCCTCATCTTAACGGAACGGTTTAAGAGCATCTTCAGCTCTTCCTTTGCCTGTTCATAATCGGTTACCATTTCCTTCTTCTTTTCCTGATAAACATTCTTGATATCCCAATATTTTCGGGTTTTTATTTTACCTGCATTAAACTCTAATATACTACCCGGCTCCAGCTTATATACATTCTTAAAAATGGTATCGGGTGCATTGATATACTGGTGATATAAATAACGGGAAATAACCTCCGTTCTGATAGTTTTATCAAAACCGGGGTATTCATAAAAGGGTTTTAACTCTGAACCGAAGATAATATTTTTATGATCCAACCAATAGTAAAGAGGCTTTTTCCCTATTCTGTCCCTCACCAGAAATAGCTGCTGTGTTTTTCTGTCAAACAGCGCAATTGCAAACATACCGTTAAATTTGCTGATGCAGTCAATACCCCATTTTAAATAAGCTGCAATAATAACCTCCGTGTCGCAAGCCGATGTAAAGGTATAATCCCCTAATTCTTCTCTTAACTCTTGAAAATTATATATTTCACCGTTGAATATCACAGAAACACGCTGGTCGGATGAATGCATGGGCTGATGCCCCAGAACAGACAGGTCCAAAATAGCCAGCCGCCTTTGTGCAAGGCCCAAGCTGTATCCGCCTTCAATGGGATAAATCTCTTCACCGCTGTCGTCCGGTCCTCTATGATACATGGTATCATTCATCTTTTTTAGTTGATCCGTAGTAATCGTCTTTTTACTTATAAACCCGCATATACCGCACATAGTTTATCGCTCCTGTTTATTTACAAATTTCTTCTATATAGCTCTTCCATTGTTCGCAAACCGTTTGGGTATCGGCAAGCTTGCTTATGGCTCTTGCCTTTTCTCCCATCTTCTCTGCCAGCTCATTATCTTCAATCAAACGCTTTATGCCTTCTGCCATTGCCTTTTTATCACCAACAGGAATCAGAAGTCCGTTCACTTCATTTTGAATCAGGGTAGCGGGACCACCGCAGGGACAATCGGTTGAAATTACAGGAAGCCCCAGGGCCATTGCTTCCATTAATGCATTGGGAAGCCCTTCAAAATCAGAGCTGAAGGCAAAAATTGAAGCATCTGCAATCCGTTCTTCTAAATTATTGCATGCACCCATGAGTTTAATATAGCCACTTGCCTGCTGATCGGCAATGAATTGCTCCAGCAGCTCCTTAGTGCCGTCCCCGGAATCATCACCATATAGTTCAAGTACATACTCAGGGTGAGCCTCATGTACTGTTTCAAAGGCTTCCAAAAGCATAAGCTGATTTTTGGAACGCACCAGCCTTCCTGATTGCACCACTGCTTTTCTTCTTACAACCGCACTTGGCATATTTAAATATGCCTCATGAATGGGATTTAATATGATTCTGGATTTTTCCTGAATCTTTTTAGAAAAAAACTCCTTGGCCCCTATTGTCTGGAATACATTCCCGGATGCCCTGCTGAATAGAAGTGCTATCAACAGCTTGTTTTTGATACCCATATAATCCTTGTATGGATCTGTTCGAACCGATACAATAACCGGTATTTTAGTAAAGGCGGTTGCCATAAGCGCCCTATAATTTGCTTTTTGTGCAAATGCAATCACAATATCGGGTTTTACTTTTTTTAAATATTTTTTTAAATTAATAATACGATAAAAAAACTGTAAAGGTCTGGATGCCTTTTTTTGCTTGCCTATTAGTCCCACATGAACACGCTCTATCTGTTTGGCTATAGCAAATTCATTTTCTCCATACCACTGTGTTGCAATATATACTTGATATTCATGCTTTACAAAATAATTTGCCAAAGTGGTAACAACCCGTTCTGCACCGCCTTGTTCTAAGCAATTTAAGTGGAACACTATTTTACGCATATTAACTCCCAACCCGAATAGATATATTCAAATCTATACTTCCTTTTCCATCCCGTAATAGGAAAAGTACCATTCTGCAAAATGGTGCAAACCTTCTTCAATACCGATACAAGGTTTAAAGCTAAAGTCTTGCATTAATTCGGTTACATCAGCATATGTCTGATATACATCGCCTGCCTGCATGGGCAGATATTCCTTTTTTGCTTTCTTCCCCAATGCATTTTCTAAGGTTTCAATAAAATACATTAACTTTATCGGCTGATTATTACCGATATTATATATCTTATGCTGTACGCCATCCTCATCCTTAACAGGAGGTTTTTTCAGCATATTTACAATCCCTGCTACAATATCATCAATATAAGTAAAATCCCTGTATAAATCTCCGTTATTAAAAATTTTAATAGGCTCACCTTTTAAGATTTTACGGGTAAAGGAAAAATAAGCCATATCCGGTCTGCCCATGGGACCGTAAACCGTAAAGAATCGAAGTCCTGTAGCCGGAATATGATATAAATGGCTGTAAGTATATGCCATCAATTCATTGCTCCTTTTTGTTGCTGCATATAGGCTGATTGGCTTGTCCACCCTGTCCTCAACCGAGAAGGGTGTTTTTTTCTGATTCCCATAAACAGAACTGGAGGATGCATAGAGTAAATGCTTGACCGGAAACCTGCGACAGGCTTCCGCAATATTAAAAAACCCCACTATATTGCTATCTATATATGCCTGAGGATTCTCTATGGAATAACGTACTCCGGCCTGTGCCGCCAGATTAACAATATATTCGGGTCTTTCATCTTGAAATAAAGTAAAAACCTTTTCTTTATCTGCAATATCCAGTTTTAAAAACCGGTAATTAGGATACTGCTCTAATAATTGTAGACGTGATTGCTTCAAAGAAACCTCATAGTAATCATTTAAATTATCGATTCCTATTACGGTTTCTCCCTCTTCTAATAAACGCTTTGTTAGATGAAACCCGATAAAACCGGCACCGCCTGTGATTAATATTTTTTTCATACTGCCTTCCTGTCTTAATATTAGTAAGCCGATATTAACGGCCTATACTATAATATTCCACACCCGCTGCATGCATTTCCTTTTTATCAAAGATATTCCTTCCGTCATAAACCAAAGGAATATTCATCCTTTCTTTGATAACAATCGGTGATAATTCTTTAATTTGTTTCCATTCAGTAAACACAAAACATATATCCGCATCATATAACGCTCCCTCTACGCTGCTTTCATATCGGATGGACCCGTTTTTAATTTTACCTTCCGGATATAGCTTTTTAAAATTATCCGCTGCAACAGGATCATAGGCAACCAAATCCCCACCCTGCTCTAAAAGCAATTCTACATTATCAATGGAGGGGGCTTCCCTTAAGTCATCGGTACCCGGTTTAAATGCCAACCCTAATATAGCAATCTTTAGCCCGTTAAAAGTAATCATGCGTTCACAGGCTTTTTTATACAAAATTGTTTTCTGAGCATTATTTACGTCAACCGCAGCTTCCACCGTGCGTAATTGGTAACCATGTTTTTTTGCTAAATATTTTAATGCCTTCGTATCCTTAGGAAAACAGCTTCCCCCATATCCGATTCCGGCATTCAGAAAGTTGCTGCCGATTCTGGGATCATAGCTCATTCCCTTTGCAACATCTAAAATATCAGCTCCCACCAATTCACAAAGATTGGCAATATCGTTCATATAGGATATCTTTAATGCTAAAAAATCATTGCATGCATACTTTATCATCTCTGCGGATCGACGATTTACCGAGACAATAGGTAATTGAAAGGGCTCATATATTTTACGCAGTTTTGTCTCCGCAGAAGCGCTTTCCGTCCCGATAATGATTCTTGCCGCATGCAAAGTGTCATGTACCGCAGAGCCTTGTGCCAAAAATTCAGGATTAGAGGCTACCTCCACCTTCACATCTCTTTTAAGAAAATCATGAATGAACCGATCCACTTTATCATTGGTTCCTACCGGTACAGTTGACTTTACAACAACAAGGCAGTCTCTTTCTATGGATTCTGCAATTTGTTTGGATACCGTTGCTATATAATTCAAATTTGCGCTGCCATCAGGCATCTCAGGTGTTCCCACACCGATAAAGATGGCCTCCGCATCTTGATAGGCATTTTTATAGTCGGTGGTATAATGAAGCCTGCCTTCCGCATAGTTTTTACGCATAAGCTCTTCTAAATCTTCTTCGTAAATAGGGGAAATACCATTCTTCATCATTTCAACTTTAGCTTCATCAACATCAACACAGGTTACATCATGTCCTTTTTCCGCAAAACATACACCCGCAACCAATCCCACATATCCTGTTCCTGCTACTGTAAGCTTCATATTAACTCCTCTTTCTTAGTGACAAATTAATGCTGATATATCTTGGGTATTATATCATACGCCATATTTTTTTGCAAAAACTCATTTTAATTTTAATTTCCTTTTTATTGCCGGTAGAAACATTTTAAATAGTTCACGCATATCATTATTTTTAAAATTAAGAATTAAATATAAGGCTCCTATAATACCTTCGCATAGTAGTCCTGCACCTATAAACTTAATGATTGATAAGTCCATCTTAAGATTTTGATAAGCAAATTGACATGTAAAAAGGATTATGATAAAGCTTAAAAGATAAAAGGCATTTTTCAAAAAATATTGCGAGAGCCCCCATTTTCGTTCTTTGAAACAATATCGATATGTGATAAAACCATAGCCAAAAAAATTGAAAATTTGGCTGCATGCTGTACCAAACAAAATTCCGGTGATACCCCATCGGAACATTAATGAAAAGGATAAAACAAGCTTGATTATGGTTGAAATTCCCTGTACATATTTAATTTGTTTGAACAGCCCCTTGGCTGATACATAGTCGGTGCTTGCTCCCTGTAGAAAAATAAAATATAAATCCGTTATTAAAAGCACCTTAATACTAATAGGCAAAATAAATTTAGTTCCTACCCATAATGCAATAAAGTCATCTATTAAAATAAAGGTGGGAATCAGTAAAACCAAAGCAATAAGATATCGCAAATGCTGATATACATATAATTTGCTTTCTTGTTGGTCTTTTTTTCTATCATCAACCATATAATTCCCAATGATAGGAGTTATGGGTCCTAAAATACTATGAACCAACAGACGCAGGTTGTTGGTAATAGTAGTATAGTTTCCTAATCCCGCAACCTTAATCGTTCCTAAAAATGTGGAAATCAGTAGATTATCTGCTGAGGAATATACATATGCCGCAATACGTCCCACTGAAATCTCTTTTACATCACTGAATATTTTTTTAGCATAATTTTTATCTAATTTGTCCTTTTTCAAAAACGGATACTTTTTTCCACAAATAAAATGTATGATTACATTAGATACATATACTTGTATTAACTGCAATGTAATATAAAGATAATAATTATGGTAAGTTACTATTACATAAATTTGTGCCAGTTTAAATAAAACATTCATTACTGTATCAACTAATTTATAAACATATTCCTTTTGATCCGCATACAGAATGGTCCGTTTGTATGCCAAGAAATAAGTACAGGTTGATGACATGGCCTGTATCATAAAGAAGAAATAAATATCTTTTGTTATTATAATATCCTTCAATATATATTTTAAGAAAGGCAGCATTAAAACCGAAGCTACGCAAAAAAAGATACCAAGAGCCCTGTAAACAACCTTATAAATATTGACAATTACATTTATTTTATCCTCATCCTTTTCAAAGATTGGACGGTATAAGTGAAAGGATACTGCATTTTGAAACCCTAATTCCGCCAAAGAAAGTGTTGATAAAATTGACGTAAAAGTATTATTTAATCCTAATACCTCCTCGCCGATAAACTGAATAAATACTTTTCTGGATATAATCTGTAATATCAGAGAAGTGATTTGACTTATCATTCCAATCATACCACTCTTAACTGCAATCTTTTTTCTTCCACTCATGCAAACAGGTATCTCCTTTCCTATTAAACATCGCTTTTCTTCGGAAACCAGTTGATATCTGCCGTCTCAATAGTTTCATATAACTCTTTTTCATGCTCTATAATCATTTCATTTGTTAGCTTTGTATAATCACATCTCAGTAATTCTTTTATTCTTTCTTCGCCGCATCTATACTTTATAACCTTTGCCGGATTACCGCCGACGATTGCATAGGGAGGAATATCCTTTACCACCACACTTCCTGCCGCAATCACTGCACCTTGTCCAATATGAACACCGGATAATATTAACACACTTTCTCCGATCCAGACATCATCATCCACTTTAATATCACCTTTATTGCCGGTATCCAACTGCTTTTTTAATATATTATTTTGAAACGGATAGGTGCTGACATTTTTATAGCTATGCTCTCCTCCTGCCAGAAACCTTACATTTTGAGCGATTGAACAATACGCCCCTATCCGCAGGCAGCAATTATTGCTTCCATAGCTGATAATCTGTATCGGTCCGTATGTATTTTTTCCCACAAATACCTTTTCAGAGTCAAATATATTTACTGCATAGGTTAAATTATTGGAGTTTTTACTCTTCCATAATTTTCTGAAACGGCTTAGTTCTGTTTTTTGATTTAATAATTTTAATAATTTTTTTATCATACCTTTTTCTTATATCCTCTTTCTTAATCGGTAGTTCTATTATAATTTAATTACTAATCTTTATACCTTTTCCGGCGCAGGTATCCCCCTAATATACTCTTATAATACTTAGCCTTTTTATAAAAAACAGATAACATGATTAAATTATTTGACAGTAATTTCTTTTCTGTCTTATATCTTTCTGCCAGAGGACATTGCGGAGGCAGCTTAAGTGCTTCTTTGATTTGGTCATCCTGCAAATACTTCTTTAATAGCTTACGAGCCTTCCCTATTCCTTGCCGGGGCATACCTTCGTTGTCCAATAAATTTAATATAAATTCTTGTCTGACTCCGATATAATAGTTCTGCAGTTCTTTTTCGGTACCTATTTGATGCCTTAAAAGTACCTCTGTACGGTATTCATAATATTTCTGCATTTTTTCTGCATGGTAAACGGAATATTTTCCTCTTCTGGTTCTAGAATTTGGATTTTGTCTCCAAAAATATCCTGTTTCCTTCATTGTAAGTAATACCTTTGCATGATCTAAAGAATCCAGTACAAAGAGTAAATCATCTTCTATAGCCATAAATCTTTTGAATTTTATGTTTTGTTCCTTTACTAACTCTCTGCGAATTACTGTTGCCCAGATATGTCCCACATAGGAAACCACTTCTTTTTGGGCATAGCGGGTAATAAGCTTACGAATAAAAATATCCGCGATTTCATTCTCAGTAAATTTCCCTTCTTCATATACCGTATCGCATGGCCAAGAGTCTCCTGTATCATAAAAGCATTCCGTTGAAAATAAAATAATGTCGGCATAGTTCTCTTTCATTTTAAAAACAGCTTCTGTCAGAACCTCTGCCTCCAGCTTATCGTCCTGATCCGCAAAGAAAAGGTATGTGCCGGAAGCTAATTCCAGTCCCCGGTTTCTGGCACTCACGATTCCACCATTTACTTTATAATCATACCTTATTCTTGCATCCGTCTTTTGCAGCTTTTTTATAATATCAGCACTATGATCCGTAGAACCATCATCTATCAAGAGAATCTCCATGGATATCTTTTCTATGGCAGTGATACTCTCTAAAAGCTGTGTTAAATATCTCTCTCCGTTATAAACGGGTATTATTATACTTAAATCCGGCATATTGATTTCCTTTACCTTTAATCACTTCCCCTTAGCTAATGATTGCATCATACCATTTTTGACAGATGCGCGTAACCGAAAATGCTTCTTTGACATATGCAGCCTTTTCACCCATATTTTCTGCCCTTAACGGATCCTCTGCCATATATTTCATGGCATTTGCAAATGCATTTGCATCACCTACAGGAACCAGCAATCCATTTTCCTTATCCTGAATCAGCATCTTGGAACCACCGATGGGGCAGTCCGTGGAAATAACAGGTAATCCCAGTGCCATTGCTTCCATTAAAGAATTTGATATCCCTTCATAATCGGAAGATAGCACATACATGGCTGCATTCTCTATTTTTCCTTTGACATCTTCAGTAAACCCTGCAAATACTACTCTTTCTTCTATACCAAGCTCCTTTGCCGTTTCTTGCAATTCTTCCAGCAAGCAGCCCTTACCATATAGTACCAGACGATGCTCTCCATATGTTTCTGCAAATATTTGAAAAGCCTGCAATAATAGCTTATGATTTTTTTGCGGCTCAAGCCTGCCCACCGATACAATATCCTTACTTCTTACGCCCATAAAAGTACCTGTCATCTCCTCTGATAGGGGATTGGGTATAACAATGCCTTTCCGTGCAATTTTATCCGGAAAACATAGCCTTGCTTCCTCGGTCTGAAAAATAAGGCTGGATGCCAAACGGTAAAACAGATTCCTGATCAAAGAAAAACCGCATTGATTGGGATCATTTCTTTCTGAAACAATGATTTTATTCTTAAGTCCCATAGATGCAATTAGAGAAAACAAATTTGTCTCTGTTCCAAAGGATATGATAACCTGTTTCTTATCCTCTTTAAAATATTTCCTTAAGTCAGTAATTCTTTTCATCCGTTTCAACGGATTCCCGCCGGTGCTTTCACCTAAGCAAACTATCTTTATTGCATCTTCCAATTGATAGACAACCTCTTTTTGGGAAGTCATGATAATTGTAACATCATTTTTTTTCTTTGCAAGATAGTTGGCTAATACCGCAATCACTCTCTCGGTACCTCCGCCACGCATACCTGCCGTTACCATTAATACCTTCATATGAACTCCTTATGATACAAAGCCTGCTGATCATCATTTGTAAAACTCCAAAACATTTTTATGGTCTTCCAAAAATGCCCTTGTAAAAACCTCACTGCCATAACCGTTTAGATGATCCGTATCACTATACCATCGGTAATCTATCAGGAACCTTTCATCACCGGTATAATCAATATATTGTACTTCATATTTCTTGCAAATTTCATCCATATCCGCATAGAACTTGTCCACAAAATCCTTGGTGTATCCCATATAAAAACAAGGCAGTGTGGGAGCCGTTATCATTATAACTTGTATATTATTTTCCTTGCACATCTCAATCATGCGAATCAGGGCATCATATTGTTCACCCTTGACCTGATTTCCGGAAAGCTCCATAAAAACTCCTGCACGTCTTTTACCCTCGGCAATCATCTCATCCTCTTCCCATCCTGCCAATACCTGAGTAGGCTCTCCTATTAGGCTTTGCTTCATATCCTGCTGCCTTTCCAGTTCACTTTTCCCTGTATTTCCATATAGCCATTCGCCCATCATCTTAGGTATGGCGGCCTGCCGGTTACCTACAATGGGGAAATATTTATATTTTATAGCATCCTGCAAATTCCACTGCTTGATATAGGAACCGGGAAGCACCTGATAGTATCTTGTTATATTAGTGGGATAAGGCGGTTCATTTTGCTCTTCTTCATATAAAGACTTATACATAATCTCCAGAACCACGGTGCTGTCTTTATCCAAATGATTAAAACAATATCGCAGCATGGCTTCGTCATATACAATAGTCTGAGCACCCAAAGCCATATTGGCCCCATCAAACTCTTCATAATCACTCCAATTAAATGCACATGCACTATGAGAGGCTCCGAAATTAACAATATCAATATGCTCCGGTAATTCCTGGAATTTTCTCATACCATTTAGATTTTTATAATATTCTGTATTGATATATGCATAATTACATATTACTAAAAGCAATCCCAATATAATAAATAATTGAATAACTTTATTTATAAATTTTCTCACATTTATCTC
>CAZJAS010000075.1:0-10340 GCA_964544135.1 uncultured Clostridium sp.
TTCTGGGTGCTTTTTTTCTGATGCGCTAATTTGAGGAATTAAGCTTCACACTATTTCTTATGTAAATACTCATATATTTCCCGTTTACTTACGCCTCTGTCCTTTGCCACCTGCTTCATAGCAACCTTGGAATCCATGCCTTCCTTTTCATAACAGTCCATATGTTCTTCGATACTCATACTCTCCCAAAAAGCAATGGATTCCTGTTTCTTTTCTTCCATGCTCTTTCCGGAAATCACCAATACATACTCTCCCCTTGGTTCTTCTTCCTCATACTTCTTTAATGCAGCAATAAGGGTTGTAGGTAAAATGGTTTCAAACTTCTTGGTCAGTTCCCTGCAAAGAGTGATTTTTCTATCTCCCAATGTTTCTGACAGCTCTGTCAGTGTCTTAACCAAATGATGGGGTGCTTCATAAATTATAATGGTTCTGCTCTCATTTGCAAGCTCTGCCAGAATATCTCTTCTTTCCTTTTTATCAACCGGTAAAAATCCTTCAAAGCAAAACCTTCTGGTTGAAAGTCCCGATAGTGTCAATGCGGTAATACAAGCCGCCGGACCGGGCAGACTGGTAACCACAATACCCGCCTCCTGACACATCCGTACCAATACCTCGCCCGGGTCTGAAATAGCAGGCGTACCTGCATCCGTGATCAAGGCAATATCCTTACCTGCCTGCATCTGTTCGATTAACCGCTCTGCCTTTTCCACTTTATTATACTCATGGTAACTGGTCATCGGGGTATGTATCGAAAAAGCAGACAGCAGTTTCCTGCTGTTTCTTGTATCCTCAGCCGCAATCATATCCACCTGCTTTAAGGTATCAAGGACACGTAACGAAATATCCTGTAGATTTCCAATCGGTGTTGCGCATAAATAAAGCATTCCTGCCATGATTCAACCTCTTTCTTACTTACCTTACAATTTATCTAATATCCGTAAATATCATATATTTCCTGCTTATATACACCTGGGCTTTCATAAATAATAAGAGGCTTTTCAACAACCATCCTTGGTTTTCCCCCACGTACGCCCTCTATTAAAACCATATTAGGTTCCTTATCAACAAAGGGATACACCAACTGCAAACGCTTGGGTTCCAATCTAAACTTTATCATGGTAGTTATAATTTCTGCCAGACGAAAGGGCCTGTGTACCATAAAAAAATGCCCCCCCGGCTTTAATACCCTAGCCGCCTGTCCTACTACATCCTCCAGAGTACAAAGCAGTTCGTGGCGTGCAATGGCTTTTTCAGAGTTGGGATTTTTTAATCCATGGCTCCCTATCATATATGGGGGATTGCTTGTTACGGTATCAAAAGAAGCAGACTTGAAATATCTGTCTGCCTCTTTTATATCACCGGTAATTATATCAATTTTAGATGCAAGACCATTGAGAGCCACGCTTCTTCTTGCCATATCCGCACTCTCTTCTTGTATTTCCAGTCCCGTTAAATGGGATGCCTGCGTCTTTGCCTCCAATAGAATAGGGATGATACCGGTACCTGTACCCAAATCCAAAACCGTTTCCCCCGGCTTTACCTGTGCAAAGCCTGACAGCAAAACAGCATCCATACCAAAGCAGAATTTCTCCGGATTTTGGATGATACGGTAACCATTTCTCTGCAATTCATCAAGTCGTTCCTTTTCCTTCAGATTGATTGCTTCCAAAATTAGACTTTCCTTCCCTGCTCCTATAATTTCTGCGGTTTTTATTACGTTGTTCACTATGCTGCTCGCCGCTTTCTTCCTTGCGATTCTCATTCGGGCGATTTTCCTTTTGACGGTTATCTTTCTTACGGCTTACATTTTGCTTATTTTCACCGGTCTGACTTTCCTTCTGATGGCCGCCGCTCTCATCCTTACGGTTGTCCCGATTATCACGGTTGTCTCGTTTGCCGTATCTTCCTCTACGGTTTCCTTTCCGTTCCTGTTGAGAACCTTCCTGAACACTGTCCTTATCCGTTTTTCCCTCTTTATCCCGGTTTTTCTTATCCTGACGCTCCGTCCTATTTTGTCTGTGATCTTTAAAAGAAGTATACTCCTCTTTATGGATGGGATCGTCCTCTATGCCTTCAAGTTCTTCTTCCATTTCCAGCTTTTCCAATTCTTTTAATTCTTCGGAAGACAGCTCTAATCTTTCTTTTTTAGTATGCTTTCTTTTGAAATGCAAATCATTCACTTTAAATTCCTGAATTTCTTTTTCATCATTCACATCCACAATAACCTTAACGAGCTGGCGGAGTACATTCACGCTCTGTACCTCACCTTTAATGCCATCCTCGGTAGTAACAATATCCCCTACTCCGGGCAGCCTGCGGTTCAACTCCCTATAAGTCTCTTCCTCATGCTTTAAGCAACACATAAGCCTTCCGCATACACCTGAGATTTTAGTGGGATTTAAGGAAAGATTCTGTTCCTTAGCCATTTTAATAGACACAGGTATAAATTCAGGAAGATGGGTATTACAGCAAAGCGGTCTGCCGCAAATTCCGATGCCGCCCACAACCTTGGTCTCATCTCTCACACCTATCTGTCTAAGCTCTATTCTTGTTTTAAAAACTCCTGCCAAATCCTTTACCAAATCTCTGAAATCAATTCGACCGTCTGCGGTAAAGTAAAACAGTACTTTATTATTATCAAATGTATATTCCGCTTCTATCAGCTTCATTTCCAAGCCATGCTTGCGGATTTTTTCAAGGCAAATCTTAAAAGCCTCTTTCTCTTTAATCTTATTTGCAGCTTCTTGCTCTATATCCTTCTCTGTGGCTATTCTCAGCACCGGTTTCAGAGGCTGAATCACTTTTTCATCCTCTACCTCGTTAGGTGCACTCATAACTTTTCCGAATTCTATTCCACGGGCTGTTTCCACAATTACACTATCACCCTTTTGTATTTCAAAATCCAGCGGATCAAAAAAATAAATTTTGCCCGCGGTACGAAATCTTACGCCTATTACCTTAATCATCTATAAACCTCCGTTAAAACATGTCATTAATTACCCTAAGCTGTTTTGTTCCCCTTTATTAACACTCCGGTAGGGCTGCGCTCATTATAGCATGTGCTTTTCTACGCCTCAACCATTTTCCTTCATTTTTATAAACAGAAGTTCCATAGTCAGATCAAAATTTACATTTGCTTCGATTCTGTTCCTTGCATTGGAAAGTGCTAAAATCACTTCTTCAATACCTTCATAGGAAGTTCTGCCGGCCACCCTGCTGATTGTTTGTATTTCTTCCCGAAACACCAAATTATTTGCATCCTTAGTAGCTTTAAACAATAATACATCTCTATACCAAATTGCCAAAATATCCAGATAATCACTTACATCCAGCTTATATTCCCCAATCTTCTTTATTGCAGTAATCATATCTGAAACATCCATTTCATGGACATACTTCAGAAGAGAAAGGGCTTCCTCCTTCACCTTCTCAAACTCCTCGCTGGATGCCAGATGTTTTGCCTTTCCTATATTACCTCTTGCAAAAGCAACGCAAACCTCTGCCTTGTAGTCCGGCACCTGCATCTGTGTCATCAGATATTTCTTTACGAGCTCATCCGCAACCGGTTTCATATGCAAAATCACACACCTGCTTAATATAGTTTGCAGCAATGAATTAGCATTGGTTGTTAATAGAAGAATTACGGCATATGCTGGCGGCTCTTCCAATGTCTTAAGCAATGCATTTTGTGCCTGCGTTGTCATTTTCTCAGCTTCGCTTACAATATAAATTTTGTAAGGACTGCTGTACGGCTTTATTGCTATGTCTGAATTAATCTGATCCCGAATATCATCAACGCCTATGCTGCCCGGCTTTTCATGTGTTACATGGATAATATCCGGCTGGTTATTATTCAGTGCCTGCTTACAGGAACGGCACTCCTGACATGGTTTATTGTTTTCTGCCTCACATTGCAAGGCCATTGCAAAAATTCTAACAATAAACTCTTTTCCCGAAAAGCGTTCCCCATTAATAATATACGCATGGGAAATCTTTTTTGTGGAAACCGCATTTTGAAAATGTTCTTTTATTTGTTCCTGACCGATAATATCATTAAATATCGCCATTCATTTCTCCCCTCCGTTTTAACACCATACTCCACTATGTGAAAATATCTAACAGCAATCCTCTGATTTCACCTATTTTATCCAAAATAGCCAGATTATCCTGCTCATCCTTCACAAGCTCCCTTGCCAGTTCATCTAAATTTTCATCTACCAATCGAATGATGCCGTAAACCCTATGCCTTCCCTTTTTATCCAGAAAGTTCTCCCTGGTAAAAGTATGGGATCGACTTACAATCTCGTTTAAGAATTCTTTCACCACACTACGATAACGTTTCATATCCCGAACATCTCTGCGCTTATAAAGGCGTTCACCCTGCATGGTAATCTCCTCCATAAGCCCCTGTAGTCTGGCCTGCAGTTCTGCTTCTTCCACATGACTGGCAAGCGTAAATTTAAAACTGCCGTCAGTGGGCGGTGCTTCCTTAGCCGGCTGCACTACCGGTGCCTGCTGTACCTGGTCAACTTTAATATCCATACGCTTACCTCCTATCTTTATACAAGTCTTGTATCCGTTAAACCTTAATATCAACTCCGTCTATCATTAAAATGATTGCTATTATCCGGTCTGATTCTATGATAGTTCTTGTCCTAAATAGTTTCTGACTTCTTTTAGGCATTGCTCTAAAAATTCATTATTAAAACATTTTGTTATGCCTGCCTTCTCTATTTTTGGTTTTGAAAAATCTTCGCTGTCCGCCAAAAACCTCCGGCACATCTCTTCATACCTTGGAGCTTTTTGCTTTCTTTCCCTGTCAAGTGCACGCTGTAATCTCACTCCATCATCCACCTCTATCAAAATCGGTATCATATATTCATCCCCGAAATAAGCTTTGGTTTTTTCATAGGATTCCAGAGTTCCGATACAAATGTAGTTCCCGTTTTTTAAGTCTATCTGCCCGTCATCCACTGTAAAATACCGCCAGATACCGTGATAGGTATGATAAGCACGACTTTCTATTACCCTGCCGCTATTCATCAATGCTTCAAACCGTTCTTCATCCGCAAAGAAATACTCCACACCATCATGCTCCTTAATGCGAATCGGTCTGGTGGTATAAGGAATAATCTTTCTTAATTTAACCACCGGGTCGGTTAACAGTCTTTTATATATCGTGTCCTTGCCTGTACAGCTTTTGCCCATAAGATAAACAATCTTCCCCATATTGCTACACTACCTCTACCACATGTATCATGTCTGTCTTTCCGGCAACTCCCAAAGGAACGCCTGCTGTTATGATAACCGTATCACCTGCTTTAATCAGTCCTGCCTTCTTACTCTTAAATACTGCCTCTTCAAACAATGCATCCGTTGTCTGTTCCTGCTGAATCATAACCGGGTTAACACCCCAGAGCAAATTAAGCTGCCTGCAAACCTTTTCATTCATTGTACAGCCTATTATCTGGCATTGGGGCTTATAGCGGGCAATCATATTCGCCGTAAAGCCCGACATCGTAACCGTAATAATAGCAGCAGCCTCTAAATTCATGGCAACACTGCAGGTTGCATAAGAAATAGCGGTTGTGATATCCGGTACGCTTATAAACTGCTCACTATGTTGCTTCTGCATCCTTGCACAATAATCAATATCCTGCTCGGTGCGCTCCGCAATCCTTGCCATGGTCTTAACTGCCTCAATGGGATACAATCCCGCAGCACTTTCTCCGGATAGCATAATCGCTGTAGTACCGTCATAAATAGCATTCGCAATATCCGTTGCTTCCGCTCTTGTGGGACGGGGATTTTTTATCATGGATTCTAACATCTGGGTTGCGGTAATAACATGTTTTCCTTGAGCAACCGCCATTTTTATCATCTTCTTTTGTAAAATAGGAACTTCTTCCAAGGAAACTTCTACACCCATATCACCGCGAGCCACCATAATACCGTCGGATACCCGAATGATTTCCTCTAAATTATCAATACCCTGCATATTTTCTATTTTAGCAATTACCTGCATTTTGCTTCCGCGGGAATCCAGAATTTTTCTGATCTCCTGAATATCCTCCTTGCTTCTGGAGAAGGATACCGCAAGAAAGTCAAAACCATGTTCAATACCAAAAATAATATCCTCTCTATCAACCGCACTGATATACGGCATGGATAAAATAGCACCGGGTACATTCACGCCCTTGTGATTAGATACAAAACCACCGTTTACAATACGGCAGATAATATCATTTCCTGTTATTTCCTCCACCGTCATTTCAATCAATCCGTCATCAATCAGAATTGTCATTCCGACACTGATGTCATTTTTAAGATTCTTATAAGTAATAGTTGCCTTTTGCGCCGTTCCCATTACCTCTTCCGTAGTTAATGTAAATAATTCTCCTGCATGTAATTCCACTTTACCGCCCTCAAAATCACGCAGACGGATCTCCGGTCCTTTGGTATCTAAAAGGGTTGCTATAGGCATTCCAAGTTCTTTTCTCAGCTTTAATACTCTGTTAAATTTTACTAACTGTTCCTTATATGTTCCATGGGAGAAATTGAATCGGGCCACATTCATGCCCGCTAACATAAGCTCCCTTAATTTCTCTTCACTTTCACTTGCCGGTCCTATCGTACAAATTATCTTAGTTTTTCTCATCTTAACCTCACTGTTTTATTTATATCTTTCTATTTCAATGCCTTAATAAATATCATATTATTTGATTTCCGAATTCCCTGCACATTAAAACCGCTTTTTATATAGCCCTGTATAGAAATACAAATATCCTCTGTAAGCTCTTCTCCCGGTACAATCAGAGGAATTCCAGGTGGATACAGGTTAATAAAACTGCCTGAGAGCCTTCCTCCAGCCTTTGCTAACAAAATATCCTCCGATTCCATATCCCAAGCCTCCGATAGAGAATAAATCTGTCTTGGCTTTATCGATTCTTCCGTTTGGTATAATTTCAGGGTAGAAATATTTTCGCTGTCTGCAGCTAAATAAGGAGATTGGTTCCTATCACTGCATTCCTTATCAATTTCCAACAGCGCTTTTGTCAGGCGATCATAGCCTTCCGCCGTATCGGCTACGGTAAACAAAGCTAATACATAACTGCCTGCCGCCATTTCCATCTGCAGATGGTAGCGATGCAATAAAACTTCATAGAGCTGCTGTCCTGTGAAGTATCCCGTCTTATCCCTTATAACCAGCTTTCCTATATCACTGTTGCTTTCCTGTAATATGCGGATGCATTGACAAGCTTGCAGCCTGTCCAGCATCGTTTTCCAATGCTTTTTAAAATCAGCAAACAAGCTTTCCTTACCCAAATCTGTAATATTAATCGCTTCTTCCATTCCTGCCATAAGAGGGTAGGACGGACTGCTACTTAGATAAATCCCTAGAAATCTTTTCAGCTTCTCTCTGTTAATGAGTGTTCCGTTCACATGTAAAATTGCTGTTTGTGTAGGAGCAGCCAGTGTCTTATGTAAACTATTTACCACAAGATCCGCTCCCAACCTGGCACTGTTTCTTGCCCATGCCGGATGGAAACCAAGATGCGCACCATGGGCTTCGTCCACAATCAACGGAATGCCCCTTTTATGCACTGCCTCTGTAATTTTTTCTACATCTGCAATAAGCCCCTCATATGTGGGAGATACAATGAATACAGCTTGTATGGTTTTATCCAGTTGCAAGGCTTCCTCTACCTCTTGTACCGATACTGCAAGATTACATCGAAATTCCGGATGCAGCCCTGTCCAAAGGTATTTTAGATCCAAATTTCTTAAATATGCAGCATGATAAGCAGATTTATGACATCCTCTCACCATTAAAAGCTTTCCCCCCTGAGGTAATGCAGCAGAAATAGCGCTTAATATACCGGAGGTACTGCCATTAACCAAATAAAAGCTTTCTTCCGCACCATATATGGATGCCGCTTTTTTTTGTATCTTCATAAGCATACCCTTGGCATCATGCAGGTTGTCAAAGCCTTCTATTTCGGTGATATCCATCCATGCAGTTGATTGCATTGTATCACCAAATAGCCTTCTTTTATGCCCCGGCATATGATAAGGATAATAATCCGAATGAGAATATTCCTCAAGCTTTTGATACAAATCACTCATAATCAGTATTCCGTCCTGAATCTCTTTGCACCATGTCCTCTATGCACATGGAAGGTCTCCAAAAGGGAACACCATTTGTCTGCGGTGGTCACAATCCATGCCTCTCGGCACATAGGCGGTACAATCGTCAAGGGCCACATATGTTTCTTTATAATGTCCTTCTCCCTGCTTGTTAATTTATATTCCTTCCGGGCGTTTCTCAAAGCAATTCCTGGATGATAAAATCCATGAAGCTTATGGGGCTTAACATAATCCGGCTTATGCCAGTCATATAAAAAGTAATCATGAAGCAAAGCACCTCTTATTAATTGGGCTCTTTCACATTTAATTCCCAGCCTTTCAAGCTTATCGCTGATTACAATACTATATATTGCTACATTTACGCAATGCCTGTTGACCGTCATGCTGCCATGCTGGATATGTTCTTTCGTCCGATGGAAATTAGGAGAATTCATAATATCGGGTGCATTACGTATAATTTCCCGATAAAGGCTTCGCTGTTTGATATATCTCTTTATCCATTTTTTCGCTTGCTTGTGATTTCTCATCCTTTTCATAACGACTCCTCTTTGTGCCCCTCATTATTCACAAATCAAAGTGAAACTATTAAAAGCATATATTAATATTTACAGGAATACAAAATTGCTATTATAATGGCAAATTTTAAATTTCATGCCTATTTTAGCACTTTATTATACCATTAATTCTGGCAAATGAACAGCATCTATAGAGAAATAACCGTTCTAGGCAAAAATTACCTGAATTAGAAGCATATATAGCACTGTTCCGATGCCAATGCTAAGTAATGTATTTCTCTTCCATATGTGAAGAACCACCACTGCTATAACAGAAATAATCTCAGGCAACCCATGATTTCCTGTTAAAATATTGATTCCTTTCAAACAATATACAACCAAAACAGCCATAATTGCACAGGGCAAAATCTTACCCAAGTATTGGACGGTTTCCGGAATTTCCTTTTTTCCTCCAAAAACAGCAAATGGCAATGCTCTGGTAAATATTGTGGTCAGTGCACAGACTACAATGATTAAAATAGAATGGTCTATACTCATGCCTTGTCCTCCTGTACTTCAGTCTTATTCCTAAATACCAATAAAATAATCATTGTAAGTGTCAATGCCGGCAAAAGAAAATTCTCGGGCCCTAATAACGCCAATGCCAACAATGCGGTGCAAAACCCTACAATTGCAGAAAAATGATTCTTATGTTCCAACCACTGATTCACTACGATTACCACAAAGAGAGCAGTCATTGAAAAATCAATGCCCGTAGTGTCAAAGGTAATTAACTGCCCGATTAATGCCCCGATTACCGATCCCGCAATCCAATAAACATGATCGAAAACAGAAATTAAAAAAGAAATTCTTTTTTCACTGAGTCCTTCGGGCAACTTGAGACTGCACAATACAGAATATGTTTCATCCGTAAGCGAGTAAACCATATAGGGATATAATTTCCCCATTTTCTTATATTTTTCTATAAAAGAGATTCCGTAAAATATATGCCTTCCGTTTACAAAAAGCGTCATAATCATAGTGGTCAGCAGACTTGCTCCACCGGTAAGCAGAGTCACTAAAACGAACTGCATGCTGCCTGCATAAACACAAAGACTGATTAAAAAGGCCCATATATAACTATAGCCGGCATTTTGAAGCATCAGACCGAAAGCAATGCCAAGAAAAAGATATCCTAATAGCACCGGCACAGTCTGCTTGAATGCAAATACATACTCTTTTTTCCTTCGTTCTCTCATATAAATACCTTCCTATTTCTTTTATCGCAAAAACAGCAGGTCAGATTTTGACCTGCTGTTACATGAAGCACGGGGGATTCGAACCCCCGACAACCTGATTAAAAGTCAGGTGCTCTACCGACTGAGCTAGTGCTCCATAATTTTTTACACAGTGAATGCCCAGAGCCGGAATCGAACCAGCGACACGAGGATTTTCAGTCCTCTGCTCTACCGACTGAGCTATCTGGGCATTGAGTAGCGGGGACAGGATTTGAACCTATGACCTTCGGGTTATGAGCCCGACGAGCTTCCAGACTGCTCCACCCCGCGTTATTAATATTATATTTCTGTATTTAAAAGAATAACCTTTTAAATATCAGTGTAAAACAAACACTTTCGTGTTAATGGATGGAGGTGGATTCGAACCACCGAAGCAATTTGCAACAGATTTACAGTCTGC
>CAZJAS010000076.1:0-9818 GCA_964544135.1 uncultured Clostridium sp.
TTTGTTCATAAAACTTTCATTGATTAGGCCTGCTTTTAGTTGAATATACCAATAAAATCTGATACAATATACTTTGTCTATCTGGATTTGGAATATATGTACGCGTGCAAAAGTACGCAGATGGGAGCATATAAAGTATGAGTTTATTTACTAAAATTTTCGGTACACATAGTGAGAGGGAAATAAAGCGGATAGAATCGTTAACAGATAAAATTGAATCACTGCGTCCGGACATGCAGAAGCTCAGTGATGATCAATTAAGAGCCAGAACGGATGAATTTAAAAAACGTCTGAAAGAGGGAGAGACATTGGATGATTTACTCCCGGAGGCTTATGCCACCGTGCGTGAAGCGGCCAGGCGTGTTTTGAATATGGAGCATTATAGGGTACAGCTTATCGGTGGTATTATATTGCACCAAGGGCGTATTGCCGAGATGCGTACCGGTGAAGGAAAGACCTTGGTATCCACTCTGCCTGCCTATTTAAACGCATTGGAGGAGAAAGGTGTACACATCGTTACGGTCAATGATTATCTGGCGCAGCGTGATGCCGAGTGGATGGGGCAGGTACATGAATTTTTGGGGCTGAAGGTAGGTGTTGTACTTAACAGCATGACACCCGATGAACACAGGGAAGCATATAAATGTGATATTACTTATGTTACTAATAATGAGCTGGGCTTTGACTACCTAAGAGATAATATGGTGGTATACAAAAAGCAGCTTGTGCTCAGAGAATTGCATTATGCCATTATTGATGAGGTTGACTCCGTTCTCATTGATGAAGCAAGGACCCCCCTTATTATATCGGGACAGAGCGGTAAATCTACAAAGCTCTATGAAATGTGTGACATTCTGGCACGCCAGTTAAAGCGTGGTGAGGATATGGTCGAAATGTCCAAAATGGATGCCATCATGGGTGTGGTGCAAGAAGAAACAGGGGATTTTATTGTCAGTGAAAAAGACAAGGTAGTCAATCTGACGGCTGCCGGTATAGAAAAGGTAGAGAGATTTTTCCAGATTGAAAACTTTGCAGATGCGGAGAATCTGGAGATTCAGCACAATATAAACCTTGCACTCCGTGCTCATAACCTCATGTTTCGGGATAATGATTATGTGGTTAAGGATGATCAGGTACTCATTGTAGATGAGTTTACCGGACGTATTATGCCCGGACGCCGCTATTCAGACGGTCTTCATCAGGCGATTGAGGCAAAGGAGCATGTACAGGTTAAACGTGAAAGTAAGACATTAGCAAATATTACATTCCAGAATTTCTTTAATCTATTTGAAAAGAAGTCAGGTATGACGGGAACGGCGCTTACGGAAGAAAGAGAGTTTCGTGATATTTACGGAATGGACGTAATTGAGATTCCTACCAACAGGCCCGTTATGCGGCATGACCATCAGGATGCCGTTTATAAAACCAGAAAAGAAAAGCTGCATGCCATTGTAACGGATGTGGAAGAATCCCATTCCAAGGGACAGCCTGTGCTGGTAGGTACCATAACCATTGAAGCCTCGGAGGAGCTTAGCAATTTGCTGAGAAAACGAGGCATTCCGCATAAGGTTCTAAATGCCAAATTCCATGAAATGGAAGCAGAGATTGTTGCCGATGCAGGTATACATGGTGCGGTAACCATAGCCACCAATATGGCGGGACGTGGTACGGATATTAAATTGGATGAAGAGGCAAGAGCGGCCGGAGGCCTTAAGATTGTAGGTACGGAGCGCCACGAGTCAAGACGTATTGATAACCAGCTGCGCGGACGTGCAGGACGTCAGGGAGATCCCGGTGAATCCAAATTCTATATATCGCTGGAAGATGATTTAATGCGGCTCTTTGGTTCCGAGCGCCTGATTAGCATGTTTACCACGCTGGGTATTCCCGAAGGTCAGGAAATCGAGCATAAGATGTTAAGCAATGCAATCGAAACGGCACAGAAGAAGATAGAAAATAATAACTATGGTATCCGTAAGAATTTGTTGGAATATGACCGTGTTATGAGTGAGCAAAGAGAAATCATATACGGGGAAAGACGCCGCGTATTAGATGGCGAAAGTATGCGGGATGCCATTTACAAGATGATTACCGATACTACCGAGCATTATGTGGATATGGTAATAGGAGATGATGCAGAACCGGAAGAATGGGATTTGAAAGAGCTCAATACACTTATGCTTCCGATTATTCCTTTAGAGCCCCTTACCAAAGCAAGAATTGATGCAACGAAGAAGAATGCATTAAAGCAACAGCTTAAAGAAGAGGCGGTAAAGCTTTATGAAGCAAAGGAAACAGAGTTTCCCGAACCGGAAATGATGCGTGAATTAGAACGTGTTATTCTTCTTAAAGTAATTGACAGAAAATGGATGGATCATATTGACGATATGGAGCAGCTTCGTCAAGGTATCGGTCTGCAGGCTTACGGACAGAGAGATCCCCTTGTGGAGTATAAATTAAGCGGCTATGAGATGTTTGATGAAATGACAGAAAACATCAGGCGTGATACGGTACGTCTCCTGCTTCGCGTTAAAATTGAGCAGAAGGTGGAGAGAGAGCAGGTTGCCAAGGTAACCGGTACCAATAAGGATAGCAGCGGACCAAAGACTCCTGTTAAGAGAGAAAATACCAAAATTTATCCAAATGATCCCTGCCCCTGCGGAAGCGGCAAAAAATATAAGCAATGCTGCGGCAGAAAAGTTTAATAAGCGGCAGTAAAGCATAATAATAAGAAATACTATAGTTATATAATATTAAAATAATTAAATAGAAAGAAGGTGACTAAATGGTAGAACTTGATAATATGAAAGCAGAATTGCTTGCATATCAAACACCTTTAGCGGAAGTGAGGGATTCACTTTGACTTAGCTACTAAGGAAAAGCGAATCGAAGAATTCGAGCGTGAAATGGAAGCTCCCGGCTTTTGGGATAATCCCGAACGCTCCAATAAGCAAATGAAGGAACTAAAAAATTTAAAGGATACCTGTGAGTCCTATCATAGTCTCGAGAATCGGTATGAAGATATCTTAACATTGCTTGAAATGGGCTATGAAGAGCAGGATACTTCACTGGTGCCTGAGATACAGGAAGAATTGAATACTTTTATTGAAACTCTCGATAAGATGCGTATCGATACTCTTTTATCAGACACCTATGATAAAAACAATACCATATTAAAGCTAAACGCAGGTGCCGGAGGTACAGAAAGCTGTGACTGGTGCGGTATGCTCTATCGTATGTATACCCGTTGGGCCGAGCAAAAAGGCTATCATATTGAAGTGCTTGATTATCTGGACGGGGATGAGGCTGGTATTAAATCCGTCACTTTTCAGGTAAACGGTTTAAATGCCTACGGCTATTTAAAGTCTGAAAAAGGAGTGCATCGTTTGGTTCGTATTTCTCCTTTTAATGCACAGGGAAAACGCCAGACTTCCTTTGTATCACTGGATGTTATGCCTGATATTCAAGAAGATTTGGATGTGGAAATTGAGGATGATGATTTGCGGATTGATACCTATCGAAGCAGCGGTGCCGGCGGTCAGCATATTAATAAGACTTCTTCGGCGATACGTATTACACATATACCCACCGGTACGGTAGTACAATGTCAAAATGAGCGCAGCCAGTTTCAAAATAAAGATAAAGCGATGCAGATGCTGAAAGCAAAATTATTTTTACTTAAGCAGGAAGCCAATGCAGAGAAGTTGTCGGATATTCGTGGTGAGGTAAAGGATATCGGATGGGGAAATCAGATTCGTTCCTATGTCCTGCAGCCATACACAATGGTAAAGGATCATAGAACCGGTGTAGAAAGCGGTAATGCGGATGCGGTTTTAGATGGAGCGTTAGATCCGTTTATTAACGGTTATTTACAATGGCTCAGTACTGGTAAAAAGAAAATAGAAGGAGCAGAGGATTAATTCCTTTGCTCCGATTTCATTTTTATAATATTCAGATAGAAGAGGGCGGTTGTCATCTGCATATAAGGAAGTACCCATAATAATCCTATAGCGGATAGAACACCCAATAGGAGCAGGGGCAGGAAACTCAATTGGATATAAAACAGCCTTGCCTTCTGTCCGTTCATGATTTGTATACTTAATTGAAGGATCTCTGAAGCTGTTTTATCCGGAAAATCCAGTAAGAGATAAAAGGATTGTGAAAAATTCAGTGACAGAGGTATAAAAAGTAAAAGCGAAAGAGCCGTACAGGGAATGGTAAGGTAGAGATATAAGGTATCACCTGTACTTAAATAAATCTGATAGGGAATCCGATATGCCATAGTCGGAATTATGCTTATGGCATTCATCACAAGGGAAATAGTGAGGGATTTTTCAAATTGATTAGAAAAGCCATAAAAAATATCCGTAAAAGCAGCTTGGTTACCGCTTGCGTATTTTAAATAAAGAAGAGTGGTCCCCACACTGAATACTCCTATAAAAACAGAGATTAAAAAGCTGATTCCACTTGAGATAATAAAACCGGCGGTCGTATAAGAGTTGGGTGTGAATGCTCCTATAAAAAAGGAAATTACAAAGGACATAAGAGATACAAAAAGGCTGGAACCAATCAGCAAGCCATAATGCCCCATTAAACGCTCCTTTGCCTTATCTTTAAGCTGTGCACTGGATAAATATGATTTCATAAAAACTCTCCAAATAAATTATGTTATACGGCATAATTAATATTCATGCCGCTGTATCGTGCCTTATCCGAAGATTTAAGATCCTGCTGATAAGGATTTTTTTCATTATAATATTTAATCTGCGTGCGGGTGGTTCCACCTGAGATATAAGAACGTCCGCACTCAGGACAAACTGATGTGTGCAGCGAAACAGAAGCGTTGAGTACCTTACCGTTCTGGGTTGCCGCTTTTTTGTATGCATTGGTAACATGCTCCTGCTCATGAGAACGAACTACGGTAGCAGCTGCCGCCGCAGGGATACGAGCAGGTGATTTAAAAGAAACCATCTCATCCGAACCGTCCTGATATTTTCGGTTATCACAGGTCCGGCATTCTTCATTGCCCATATTCTTTTTTATTTTTTCCAAAGCGGAATTATTTTGTCCATCCGATCCCCCCGTTTGGGGATATGACTTTTGCGGGGAAAGGTAATGATCCGGAAAACCGTTTTGAATTGTAAGATTCATAAAATCACCTCAATTGATCCAAATATTCATCAAAATCCATACCGTAGAATTTTTCCATATATTCATCGAAATCTATACCATAGGTTTTCTCAAACATATTGTTTAAGGAGGGCTTGTTTTCGGGCTTGAGCATATTAAAAGTAAAAAATACAGAAAGAACGATAAAAGCGGTACTGATCATAACACTGATTGCCGAAGTAGCGATACCGGTAATCGCAGGAACCGTAAGCTGCTTTTTATGTCTTTTCCCCAGTATGGCAAACAAAATGCCAAGTGCGCCTAGGGGCAGGGGCAGAAAAAAGGTGCAGATGGACAGGAGGGAAACAACACCTAAAACCATGGAAGCAATGGCAAAGTTATTTTTAGGCTCAGGCTCATAGGGCGGATAGTAGTTGCCGCTTGATTGATTATTTTGTCCGTATCCTCCGGAAGTTGAATTTTGCCGGGAACCCTCCGTTTGATTGTTGTTATACTCCATTGATTAACTCCTTACTCTTTGTAACAGTAGTAGGTATTTGAAATTTTTCAGGAGTAGAGCCCCTAGTAAAGCCACAATATTCAAATACCTATATATCTGTATTGTAGCACTTTTTTGCTATTTTTACAAATCAAACATTAGTAATTGCATCACTTTCACTTTTTCAGTATAATGGTGATAAAGTCGGTTGGCAAAAGTTTACATTGTCAGCCGATATTGATGGTTGAAAAGGGGATAATCCCCGGGAGGATTGAAAGAAAGCATGGATATTACGGTAAAGATTACAGAAGAACTAAAGGTACAAAAATGGCAGGTAGAAGCGGCAATAAAGCTGATTGATGAGGGCAATACCATCCCTTTTATTTCCAGATACAGAAAGGAAGTAACAGGCTCCTTGGATGATGAGCAGCTTCGTTCCCTGCATGAAAGACTGATTTATCTGCGCAATCTGGAGGATAAAAAGACGCAGGTATTAGCCAGTATAGAGGAGCAGGGGCAGCTTACTACAGAACTTCAGGCTAAGATTCTTGCGGCTCAGACCCTTGTGGTAGTAGAAGATTTATACCGTCCTTACCGTCCCAAGAGAAAAACCCGTGCAAGCATGGCAAAGGCGAAGGGCTTGGATGGTCTTGCGGAATTTATTTTAAAGCAGGAGACAAATTCACCTGTTTTAGAAGAAGCTGCCCGCTATGTTGTGGATACGGACGAGGATGAAAAGCGGGTAAAGACCGCCGAGGAGGCTTTACAGGGTGCGAAGGATATTATTGCGGAAAGCATTTCCGATGAAGCGGAGCATCGTCTGTATATCCGTAATGCTACCATGGAAGAGGGGATAATTACCTCTGTTGCAAAGGACGAAACCACCGAGAGCGTTTATGAAATGTATTATAATTTTGAAGAGCCGGTGAAGAAGATAGCAGGGCATAGAGTACTTGCCCTAAATCGCGGAGAAAATGAAAAAATACTAAATGTTAAGGTAATATCACCCATTGAGCGTATTTTAAGATATTTGGAAAAAAAGGTAATTACAAGGGACAACCCTTATACATCCCCCATATTGGAGGAAGTGGTAAAGGATGCTTATGAACGTCTGATAGCACCGGCCATAGAAAGAGAAGTAAGAAATGATTTAACAGAGAAGGCGGAGAACGGTGCCATCAATGTATTCGGTAAAAACTTAGAACAGCTTTTAATGCAGCCACCCATTGCGGGCAAGGTAGTATTGGGTTGGGACCCGGCTTTTCGTACAGGCTGTAAGCTGGCTGTTGTGGATCAAACGGGAAAGGTATTGGATACCAAGGTGATTTTTCCTACCGCACCCCAGAATAGAGTGGAAGAATCCAAGGCAGAAGTAAAGAAACTGATTAAAAAATATGGTATTTCTTTGATTTCTGTAGGTAATGGTACTGCTTCAAGAGAATCGGAGCAGATTATCGTAGATTTAATTAAAGAAATAAAAACACCTCTGCAGTATGTGATCGTAAACGAGGCGGGTGCATCCGTATATTCCGCCAGCAAGCTGGCAACGGAAGAATTCCCAAATTTTGATGTGGGGCAAAGAAGCGCTGCATCGATTGCCAGAAGATTGCAGGACCCTTTGGCAGAGCTTGTTAAAATCGATCCCCAGTCCATAGGTGTGGGTCAATACCAGCATGATATGAATCAGAAGAAATTGGGTGAGACATTAAGCGGTGTGGTGGAGGATTGTGTTAACAAAGTAGGAGTGGATTTGAATACGGCTTCCGTATCATTATTAGAATATATTTCCGGGATCAATAAGTCCATTGCTAAAAACATAGTGGATTACAGAGAAAAAAACGGTCGCTTTCAAAATAGAAAGCAGCTTTTAAAGGTGGCCAAATTAGGGCCCAAAGCTTTTGAACAATGCGCAGGCTTTCTAAGGATACCTGATGGTGAAAATCCTCTTGATGCAACCAGTGTGCATCCGGAATCCTATGAAGCGGCTAAGAAGCTGCTCCTAAAATTGGAGCTTACCATGGATGATGTTAGGGCGGCACAGAAGAAGGCATCGGCAGAGCGTTTGGCAGGGAAGAAGGAAAGTACAAAAGGAATGACTATGTCGGCAGAAGGTGGCAAGTCAAGGAATAAAAACGCGGCAAGGCAAATTCAGGTTAAGAACACCGGAACCGCTATGGGAATGGCACTTGCACAAGCCATGGGAGGGATAACCTTGGCAGAGGATGCCAAGAGTACAAACGAAAAACAAATTAGTAAAAGCAGCAGGGATGCGGCAAAAGGCAGCTTGGAAAGGAAGATCTCCGACAAAAATAAGCTGGCAATGGAGCTGGGTATCGGTGAAATTACCTTGACCGATATCATTAAAGAACTGGAAAAACCGGCAAGGGATCCCCGTGATGATATGCCCGCACCCATCCTCAGAAATGATGTGCTTGATATGAAGGATTTAAAACCCGGTATGGTTTTAAAGGGAACCGTACGTAATGTAATAGATTTTGGTGTTTTTGTGGATATCGGAGTCCATCAGGATGGTTTGGTGCATATCTCTCAAATAACAGACCGATTTATCAAGCATCCTCTTGAAGCAGTCAGTGTAGGGGATATTGTAGAGGTACAAGTGATTTCTGTAGATACAGCCAAAAAACGAATCAGCCTTACCATGAAGCTTGGTAAGAAGGCTTAGCGTCAAGAAGTAAGAAGCAGGAATATAAAAGATTGGTTAATCAATGAAAATTGAAATACCAATCTTTTTTATGGATTTCTATTATTAATAATAATAAAAAGTTGTTTAAGATTAAATAAGAGTTGACAAATTTAGTTGTCATTACCATAATGGAAATGACAAGAAAAGCAGTCATTATGAAAAGAATTATTGTCAGGCAAAAGTGAGAAAGTATAAGAGGGGAAGATGGCATTATATAGTAATTTATATACAAGAAACATAACTTCTTGATTTACAAAAGTGGGCAATCATGTCTGATGTATCTGCTATCTATTGGGGAGATAAGATCATAGATAAAAAGGACTACAAGATTCATAAAAACTTTGATCTACGCTTATTATTTACAGGACTCTTTTTGGGAGGGGTTTTTGGATACATGTTTGAAAATGTATTGCTGGGTATAGGCATATTTTTCTTATTTGTCGTTTTTAGTTACTTGTGGGCAAGTTAGGAATATGCAAGCGGCAATAGCAAATGGAATCAGAAAGAAAAGAAGGTGTGAGATGCCGTTACGGAATCGTTTAAAGGAATATAGAGCAAGACTGGATGTCAATCAACAACAAATGGGGGCGCTGGTAAATACCTCCAGACAGACCATCAGTCAGATAGAGAGAGGTGATTATTCACCTTCTGTTACCCTGGCACTTAAAATTGCCAAAGTATGTAATGCCAAAGTCGAAGATATTTTTGAATATGAGGAGGATGAAAATGAACAGCAAGGAGAGGATTGAGGCAGAAGATAAGAAATCTTTAAAAAAATTCAGACTGATTATAATAGGTGGTTTTATCATAGGAATCTTAATCGGAGTTTCATCGGCATTGATAGATGATGTGAGTTTGCCCATGGATGAAATAATTGAAAGCATGAAAAATGTTATGATCTATGTTATTCCCGGGTTTACTGCCCTGATTAGCATCATAATATTTGCTATCTGCATTTATCGGTTAAGAAGGATGGAGCAGCTTTATCAAGATTGGGATGGTGTTAACGCTATTACCACTATCATTCTAATCGTGATTCTATTCTTATATGGTGCGGAGTTCTACTTTTTTAACAGAACCGATTCTTTCGTTAGCAGTTTTGTATTGCTTGCAGCAGCTACCATCGTGTTTATGGCCAGCCTTTTTGTTGGGATTATGATACAGAAAAAAGCAATCAACCTTACCAAGCTTTTAAATCCGGAAAAGCGGGGAAGCGTTTATGATCTTAATTTCAATAAAAAATGGGAGGATAGCAGTGATGAACGGGAGATGTCTGCCCGTTATAGAGCGGGCTATCAAGCATATAAAGCAACACAAATAACCTGTATGTTATTCTGGGTATTGTTTTTTTCCTGGAAGGGGCTTTTAAAACAGGTCTTCTCCCTTTGCTGATTATAACTGTTTTTTGGCTTGTGTGTACAATTTCATATATAGTAACAGCAAGAAAGCTTGAAAATCTATATTGACAAATTATAAACAAAGAGGTATCCTGTTTTCATAAGTACC
>CAZJAS010000077.1:0-9737 GCA_964544135.1 uncultured Clostridium sp.
AATTATTTTTAATACAGTTTATGTTTAAAATATACCTGTTATAAAGAAAAAAGTCAAATTGGAGAAAAGCTTGTTGAGAAATTTATAAAAACTTGATACAATAATAGCGAGTCTGTTCATAAACTGATATAAAATAAAATTCAAATATAGGGAGGAAGAGACATGGGTTTATTTAAGGCAGCAAAAGATGCCATCGGATCATTAATGGCCGATCAATGGAGGGAGTATTTTTATTGTGACTCTTTAAGCAGTGATGTTCTGGTAATAAAGGGTTCTAAGCGTGTGAATGATGGGCGCAATAGCAATAGAAAAGGGTCTGATAATATTATATCTAATGGTTCCATAGTAGCAGTCAATGAAGGCCAGTGTATGATTCTCGTGGATCAGGGTAAAATTGTGGATTTCTGTGCGGATGCAGGTGAGTTTGTGTACGACCAGTCTACAGAGCCCTCTCTGTTCTATGGAAATCTGGGTTCAAACCTGAAAGAAACCTTCAAGCTGGTAGGAAAGCGATTTTCAATGGGTGGCAATACCGGCAAGGATCAGAGGGTTTATTATTTTAATACAAAAGAAATTTTAAATAACTTATTCGGAACAGCAAATCCGGTTCCTTTCCGTGTAGTGGACAAAAATATTGGTTTAGATGTGGATATATCAATCAGATGTAATGGTGAATATACCTTTAAGATTATTGATCCTTTACTATTTTATACCAATGTTTGTGGCAATGTAACGGATGAATACCGTAAGAGTGAGCTGGCAAGCATGATGAAGGGTGAACTGATTACAGCATTGCAGCCTGCTTTTTCAAAAATATCCGATATGGGTGTACGCTATAGTGCATTGGCAGGCCATACAGTAGAACTGACAAAGGCATTAAATGAGGCACTTTCAGAAAAATGGACACAGCTTCGTGGCCTTGAAATGGTATCCATGACCATTAATGGCATGAAGGCTTCCGAAGAAGATGAGCAGATGATTAAGGACCTGCAGAAGACAGCGGTTTTCAGGCAGGCAGATATGGCAGCAGCAAATCTGGCAACTGCACAGGCAGAGGCTATGAAGGCGGCGGCAGCCAATACATCAACAGGACCTATGATGGCTTTTGCGGGCATGAATATGGCGCAGATGACCGGAGGGATGGATACCAATACATTATTTGCTATGGGTGCGGCACAGAAGGCACAAAATGCAGCGGCGCAGCCGGCCGCACAGACACAGCAAAGCGGTGCAGCTTCACCAGCTGACAATAGCAATGCAGTATTAGGATGGACCTGCGGTTGCGGCAAAAACGATAACAGAGGAAAGTTCTGCGGGGAGTGCGGAGAATCTAAACCGGATACAGCAGGCTGGACCTGTGGCTGCGGTAATGTAAATCAGGGTAAATTCTGTATGGAATGCGGTAAAAAGAAACCTGAGGGAGCACCTCTTTATAAATGTGACAAATGCGGTTGGGAACCCGAAGATCCATTGAATCCTCCCAAATTTTGTCCTGAGTGCGGAGATATTTTTGACAGTAATGATATAAAATAACGGAGCAGACAATAAATGGATACTACAATTAAAGGATTAATTATTGTATTGGTTCTTCTGCTTATTCTGGTGGGCATAGTTTACTATGCCTACCGGACTATCAGAAGGAAAATAAGAAGATTTTCCTACATGGCTTTCGGAACAGGCTCCCTTTTAAGGGGATTGGGTCAGGGAGAAGCGGAATATATGACTACTCCGAAATCGGTTTCTTCTGCAACCGGTTTATATCTTCCCCGGATTATGAAGGACTTTCCGGATTTTCATTATGATGAAATGAAAATAAGAGCTGAGAATGTATTGGTATCCTATCTGCGCAGTATTGATGCACAAAACTCTGTACTGCTTACCGAAGGTACAGCAGAGCTTAAGGACCGGCTCATGATGCGGTTGGAAATGATGAAATCTCAAGGATATGCGGAACATTTTTCACAGATGAAAATTCATAGAACGGAGATTTTTCAGTATAGGAAGCAAAAAGGAAGATGCAGTATTATTTTCCAGTCTGCAATTGAATATTTTCAATATATCAAAGATAAAGAAGGAAATATCAAAAATGGATCACCCAACAATCTAAAGCAGACCAGGTATAATATAGAGTGTATCTATATCCAAGACAGAGATTTAGTGGAGGATATAAGAGATGCGGCTTTGGGCCTAAATTGCCCCAATTGCGGCGGGCCTATATCGGGTGTAGGGGCTAAGGTTTGTGTTTATTGTAATACACCGATTGTAGATATCAACATACGTTCTTGGAATTTCAGCCATGTAGAAGAGGTTTGATCGCAGTTATAATTGGGAGAGAGCTATGACAGAGAAACCAAGGTATGGAAATGGCAACGATTTAATAAAAGAAGATGTAGATTTAGACAATCTGCTTCGGAATACTAAAATAGGTGTATTATATGCAGACAATGATATGATAATACGTAAAATAACACCTATTATGACACAAAACACAAACCTGAGGATGGAGGATATCGGCAGGTCTGTTTTTGATGTGGATTTTATGGCAGGTTATCATACTTTTGTTGAAGATATCAAAAAAACAATAGAAGAAAAGCGGTTGCTGGAACGGGAAATTACCAGGGAAGATAAAATCTTTCTTTTGCAAATCCAGCCCTATTACATGAATGAAACCATTACATCTGGAATTATTATTTTTATATTAGATGTTACTAAGCGAATGGAAACTATAAAATATGAATTACATATGCTGATGAATAGTATCCCGGGCGGTGTATGTAAGCTTAAATACGACAATGGTCTTATATTAGAATACGCCAATGAAGGTATGTTTTCCTTATTGAAAATGTCAGCGGCGGAATTCTTAGAAAGTTATGATAATCATTATGAGAGATTGCTTCTTCCGGAGGATTGGAGCATTCTACAGGAAAAAATAGAGAGTTTGGAAGTCGGCAAAGTGCTGCAGATGGAGTATGGGGTGCATTATGCAGGCAGAGAGGAAGAATGGCGCCTCATGCAGGCTGTTATACTGGAAAGCGGCAGTACACCGGTTTTACAATGTGTAATCACAAATATTACGAATATAAAGCAAACCTATTATCAGCTCATGCAGGAAAAAGAAAAGCTTAATGTCATTGCCAAAATGTCGGGAGATATGCTCTTTGAATATGATATTAAAAAAGATTCCATGAAGTATACCAGACAGGGAGAAGGCTTACTGAATGCGAAGCAAATTACCGGCAATTATGTGAAGGAAATAAAAGATTCGGGCTTTGTGCATCCGGATGACAGTGATAGGTTGAAGCAGTTTTGTGAAGAGCTGCAAATGGGTAAAGAAATAATTTTTGTTGAGCTGCGGAAAAGAAATCAGGACGGAAGATATCATTGGATAGAAATTGAAGGCGCAACAATCTATGATGCAAAAGGAAGGCCGGTCAAGGTAATCGGGCGGACAAAGGATATTGACGAAAGAAAAACAAGTGAAGAGCAACTAAGAATTTTTTCCTTGACAGATTCCCTGACCGGAATTTTCAATCGTCAAGCTATTACGGAAAAAATAAAAGCCAGGTTGAAAAAGGTGGAGCAAGGGCATGATAACTGGCTTATTATTGTAGATATAGATAATTTTAAAAATATTAATGAAATGAACGGCTATTTAGTAGGAGATGCTATTCTATGTATGGTTGCGGATGAATTAACTAATTCATTTAAAAAAGATTTAATCGGTAGAATCGGCGGAGATGAATTTATAGTTTTTGCGGAGAAAATGCCGGTAGAGGAATTAGAAAGGCAATTGATTGCATTTCATAATACTGTGCAGGCTGCCTATAGGGATAAGAGTTTGGAATTATCTTGCAGTGTGGGTGTTGTAAGGTACAGTGAATATACAAACGATTTTAATAAACTGTTTGAATGGGCGGATTATGCGCTGTTTGAAGTGAAACAGCATAATAAAAACAATTATTATATTTTAGAAGCCAAAGGTGATGTTCCCGAACCCGGCTACCTGACAAGAGAGAAAAAAGAAGATTATGTCAGAGAGGAAGCACCTATCCGTAATGCGGATGAATTAGTGCTTTTTACGCTGGAGCTGCTTGATAATGTTTCGGCAATAGAAAACGGCCTTAAAATGGTGTCGGATAGAATATGTGGATTCTTTGATATAGACGATGTCATATATATTACAGAGGAAAATAATTACCGCAAAAAAGAATACCACTGGAGCAGGCGTGAAAAGAATCAAAAGGAAGCTGAGGTGCTGCCTGTATCTAAAGAGGATTGGGACTGCATTTCCGGTCAATTTGACAGTAAAGGGATTTTAGTGCTTCGAAAAGAACGGATCAAGGATATGCCGGGCGAGCAGATCAGTTCTATTTTGCTTGTACATTTAGATAAGGGCAGTGATAAGGATGGCTATATTGCTTTCTTAGACAGAAATCTTGACCGGGACTGGGAACAGGAAAAAGAAGGCCTGATCAAGCTTGCGGGTATCATCTCCAATCATTTACAGCAGCTTCATGAAAGTGAAAGAGAAAGAAATGAAATTGAGTTTCAAATTAATTATGATGTGATTACCGGGCTTCCCAATTATCAGAAATTTATCATGCTGGCCGAGCAGTTTTTATGGGAAAATCCCGGACAATCCTATTATCTGGTTTACTCTGATTTTGCCAATTTCCAATATATGAATGAAATTTATGGGTATACGGCTGGAGATAAAGTATTAAAAGCATTTGCGGAGCAGCTTCAGAAGCTGGATGGGGGAATTTACTTTACCCGTGTGACCTCCGACCATTTCGTGGGATTATTGGAAGGGGATGGGATCGAAGAGGTGCAGGCGGCTTATTTAGAGGCAACCAAGGATTTTTGTGAGCAGATCAATAAAACACATGAGCAAAGTAATCTGGTTTCCATATCCGGCGTCAGCAGCACTTCTAATGGAAAAGAGGCATTGTCCTATGCAATTGATAGAGCTAATGTTGCCAGGAAATATGGTAAAAATACGGCCAATACGGTTGCAATTATCTATAATAAAGAAATCAAGGAAAAGAGTGAATCTGAAAAATCTATTTCTGCCAATATGGCAGCAGCGTTAGAGCATGAGGAATTTAAAGCCTGGATTCAGCCCAAGGTTTCTTTGGAAACAGGTAAGATTGTGGGAGCGGAGGCATTGGTGCGTTGGCAGAGGGCGGACGGTTCCATGATATATCCGGATAGCTTTATCCCAATATTTGAAAAAAACGGATTTATAACCAAGATAGATTTTACTGTTTTGGATCAGGTACTGACCTATTTACGAGATGCTATGGATAATGGAGAAGAGGCGGTACCCATATCGGTGAATTTCTCCAGAAGTCATAATGAGACACCTGATTTTGTAGAACAAATCTTAAGCCGGTTACAGAAAAAGAAGATACCACCCAAGTACATAGAAGCTGAAATTACAGAATCCATATTTATGTTGGACTTAACGGCCTTAACTCATAATCTCCATAAGTTGAAGGAAAGTGGGATTAGTATTTCCATTGACGATTTCGGAAGCGGTTACTCGTCTTTAAATGTACTTGCGAATGTTGAGGCCGATGTGATAAAGCTGGATAGGAAGTTTTTATCATATGCGGGCGAGGATTCTAAATCACCTATATTTGTCAAGTATTTGATCAGAATGATGAAACGAATGGGCTATCAGGTATTGGCAGAGGGTGTGGAGACGAAGGAACAGCTTACATTGCTTCACAATGCGGAATGTGATATGGTACAGGGGTATTATTACGCAAAGCCTATGCCTATTCCGGCATTCAGAGAATTTTTAAAGGAGTTTAATAAATAATTATGAGCATATATGATACCTTGAATGAACCACAGAAGCAGGGCGTTTTTACGGTGGATGGTCCCGTGCTGCTGCTTGCGGGAGCAGGAAGCGGAAAGACACGTGTTTTAACTCACAGAGTGGCTTATCTGATAGATGAAATGGGTGTGAATCCATGGAATATACTGGCAATTACTTTTACCAATAAGGCGGCCGGTGAAATGCGCGAAAGAGTGGATAAGCTGATAGGCATGGGTGCCGAACAAGTATGGGTGGCAACATTTCATTCCACTTGTGTCAGAATACTCAGGCGCTACATAGATCGAATCGGATATGGTAATAATTTTACAATCTATGACACCGACGATCAAAAGACATTGATGAAGGAAGTCATTAAAAAGTTGGATTTAGATCCGAAGATTTATAAAGAGAGAAGTCTTATGTCTGCCATATCCTCAGCCAAGGATGAATTGATTTCTCCCATTGAATATGAATTACAGGCAGGTATGGATTATAATAAAAAGAAAATCGCTATGGTATACCGAGAATATCAGGGTGCACTCAAGAAAAATAATGCACTGGATTTTGATGATTTGATTGTGAAGACAGTGGAGCTGTTTAAATCCGATGCAGAGGTGCTTCATAACTATCAGGAACGCTTTAAGTATATAATGGTAGATGAATATCAGGATACCAATACGGCACAGTTTGAACTGGTAAGACTGCTTGCGGATAAATATCGTAATCTCTGTGTGGTAGGTGATGATGATCAGTCAATCTACAAATTCAGAGGAGCAAATATCCGTAATATCTTGGATTTTGAAAAAGTCTATGAAGAAGCTAAGGTGATTAAATTGGAACAAAACTATCGTTCTACACAAAACATTTTGGATGCAGCCAATTCTGTGATTCAAAACAATGAGGGGCGTAAGGCAAAAGTGTTATGGACTGAAAACGGAAGCGGAAGCCGTATTCATTTCAGGCAGTTTGATACGGCTTATGAAGAGGCGGAATATATTGCAGATGATATTGCTCATAAAATAAAGCGGGGCGAGGCGAGCGGCAAGGATTGCGCAGTGCTTTACAGAACCAACGCCCAATCGCGTTTATTAGAAGAGCGTATGATAGCCGAAGGGCTGCCCTATGATGTGGTAGGGGGCGTTAATTTCTATTCCAGAAGAGAGATTAAGGATGTTTTGGCCTATCTTAAAACTATTGATAACGGTCAGGATGATGTGGCAGTAAAGCGTATTTTAAATGTGCCCAGACGTGGAATCGGTCAGACCAGTATGGATAGGATACAGAGCTATGCAGACGAGAGGAATATCAGTTTTTTTGATGCTTTACAGGAAGCAAATCAGATTATGACACTTGGCAGGGCCGCAGCAAAAGTGGAACCCTTTGTCTTAATGATTCAGGCATTTAGAAGTAAGCAGGAATATTTTTCCTTGAAGGAGCTGGTCGAGGATGTATTGGAAAAAACAGGATATATTAAAGTATTAGAGGATGCGGGAGAGGAAGATGCAGCCGACCGCATTGCCAATATTGATGAATTAATCAGTAAGGTGGCATACTATGAGGAAACACATGAGGAACCATCTTTAAGTGAATTATTAGAAGAAATTGCGTTGGTATCAAGTATTGACGGTGTTGAAGATAGTGACAATAGAGTACTTCTCATGACACTTCACAGTGCCAAAGGGCTGGAGTTTCCAAATGTATATTTGGCAGGTATGGAAGACGGCGTATTTCCAAGCTATATGACTATTACATCAGATGATAAGGCTGAAATGGAAGAAGAGCGCAGGCTGGCCTATGTGGGTATTACCAGAGCAAAGGAAGAATTGACACTTACTTGCGCTAAAATGCGTATGATAAGAGGAGAAACACAATATAATCCTTTGAGCCGTTTTATTAAGGAAATTCCCAATCAACTATTGGACAATACACTGCCCTCAATGCGTAAGACGGAAAAAGACTTACTACAGGATCAATATGATGGAAGGCCGAAGGCCATTTTAAGACCAAGGGTAACGGTTTCCGCTAGAAAACCATATATTGCTCAGGGAATCAGTGCATTAAATGAATTGGCAGGAATTTCAAAGGGCACTCCTGTAGGAAAGCCGGAGGCGCTCGATTACGAAACAGGAGACCGAATCAAGCATGTGAAGTACGGGGAAGGAACCGTTACAAATCTGCAAAAGGAAAAAAGAGACTATAAGGTTACGGTTAATTTTGACCAGGCGGGTCAAAAAGTCATGTACGCATCTTTTGCAAAATTGAAAAGAGTATAGTAAAAAGTACCTATTCATGCTATACTATTTAAAAATTGAGGCATACTATAGTGAGTACAGAAAGGTGGGTTTTTATGAAAAAATTAAATTCTTTGATTGATATGGTTAAAGCCAATGAGCGTAAGGTCAATCTATTAATGAGTAAAAAAGAAGAAAAGAAAAAATGCAATGTTTTACTTTGGGTACTGGCTATTGTAGGTGCAATGGTTGCGATTGCGGGCATTGCATATATGGTATATTGCTATTTTAAACCGGATTATCTGGAAGATTTCGAAGATAAATTCGAAGACGACTTTGAAGATGATTTCGAAGATGAAGACGAAGTGTTCGAGGATGATACGCCGGGAGTGTAACTCGTCCGGTAAAAGATACGGATTGAATTTGAGAGGTTTTTATGAAAAAAGGACAGGTATATGAGGGCATCGTGGAAAGAATTGAATTTCCCAACAAAGGCATTGTGCAACTGGGAGAAGAAATCTGCGTTGTAAAGAACAGCCTGCCCGGACAAAAGATTTCTTTTCGTGTAAATAAGATTAGAAAAGGGAAGGCGGAGGGCCGGCTTTTAGAGGTAATTGAGAAATCACCTTTGGAAACAGGCAGTCCGTGTTCCCATTTTGGTTTGTGCGGCGGTTGTATTTATTTGTCCCTCCCCTATGAAACACAGATGAAAATAAAAGAGGAACAGGTAAAGAAGCTGCTGGACAGTGTGCTTGTGGGAAAACAGGAAGCTTATGTCTGGGAGGGCATTAAGAGAAGCCCCAGAGATTATGAATATCGTAATAAAATGGAGTTTTCTTTTGGAGATGAAGAAAAAGACGGTCCTCTTGCACTTGGTATGCATAAGCGTGGCAGTTTTTATGATATTGTAACGGTTCATGATTGCAGACTGGTAGATGAGGATTATAGACAGATACTGCAGGCCGTGCTTTTATATTTTAAAGAAAGAAATATAAGCTTTTTTCATCGGCTGACCCATGAAGGCTTCCTCAGACATTTATTGGTTAGAAAAGGGGTTAAAACAGGAGAAATTTTAGTGGCACTGGTAACCACCTCACAAAGCCCCGTGATGAGCGAGGAAGAAGAGAGCCTGCTGTTGCAGGGCTTTGTCAAGACAGTAAGGCAGATTCCCTTACAAGGCGGAAAACTCGCCGGTATCTTACATATTATAAATGATTCTGTGGCAGATGTGATTAAGAGTGATGAAACCCGTATCCTCTACGGACAGGATTTCTTCTTTGAAGAATTGCTGGGATTGCAGTTCAAAATATCAACCTTTTCTTTCTTTCAGACCAATACCCTGGGTGCAGAAGTGCTCTATCGCACGGTGCAGGATTATGTGGGCCGGGATAGTGAAGGTAAGGATTTGCAGGCAGATAAGATAGTCTTTGATTTGTACAGCGGTACGGGTACCATTGCCCAACTGATGGCACCGGTGGCCCGTAAGGTAATCGGTGTTGAAATAGTAGAGGAAGCGGTTGCGGCAGCCCGGGACAATGCGGCAAGAAACGGCCTAACCAATTGTGAGTTTATAGCAGGAGATGTACTCAAGGTATTGGATGAGGTAAAGGAAAAGCCGGATATTATTATTCTGGATCCCCCCAGGGACGGCATTCATCCTAAGGCCCTACCCAAGATTA
>CAZJAS010000078.1:0-9428 GCA_964544135.1 uncultured Clostridium sp.
CATAACAAATGGGTACCTGCAACAGAACTGCGAAATCGCCGGAAAGGTAAAATCACTACACCGGTGTTCTACAAGGGTAAAAAGCGTGAGGCTTATTTATCTCATGTGAAAGTTCAGATTACAGCATCTAGAAGGATATTTACCTTGTTCTTGTTTACGGCATCACAGAGCATCCGATGATGCTAGCTACAAATAAAGAATTAAAGTCCAAGGATGATGTAATTCGAATTGCAAGACTTTATTTTTCTCGCTGGCGCATTGAGGAATACTTCCGCTCTAAGAAGCAGATTTTCCAGTTTGAAAACTTCCGTGTTCGGAATCTAAAAGCAATCAATGCACTCAATTTTTATATTACCCTGTGTATGGCGTTTCTAGCATTGATTTCAATGAAATCGGAAACAAATGCTCTTAAGGTTTCAATCATACAGAAAGCAGATCCTATAAAGGAAAAAGTTCAATTTTGCTATTATCGATTGGCTAAAGGTATCTCTGGCATACTTTCGTATGCAAAAGAAGGCGTCAGGCTCTGGTTCAGGACAAAACGTCCTGCATACCGTCAACTCTGCTTTAAGCTAATCGCTTAAATAGATAGAAAAATATTTCTCCCAAAGTCCGGTTTAAGGCGGGGCTTATTTAAGTGCCTCTAATCAATGTACTGCCACACTTATACAATTCAAAAACGGCAGATTGGCACTTTGGTAAGACTTGCTTATTTTTCAATTGCAATTTGCGGAAACTCAAGCAATATTGGAGAATGCGTTAACGTAATAAACCACTCAACAAATCCGATAGCCGGGCAAACTGTACCAGAGTCAGTGTTTCTCCTCTGACATTACTTGAAAGCCCCATCTCCTCCAAAGCCTCTGCCACCTGCTCTCTGGTCAGAGATAGATTCTGGGCATTGGCAATCCCGTTTGCAAGTGTTTTACGGCGTTGGTTAAAAGATGCCCGTATCAAGGTAAACATAAAGCCTTCGTTTTTAACAGAAATTGGTGCGTCCTTATATTTTGTTAACCGGATAACCGCGCTTCCCACATTGGGCCTGGGTATAAAACAAGTAGGTGCAACATTTGTAATAATCTCCGGTTTTGCATAATATTGCACTGCCAAAGACAAGGCGCCATAATCCTTTGTTCCCGGTCCCACCTGCATTCTGTCCGCCACTTCTTTTTGCACCATAACCGTAATGCTTTCAAGGGGCACATGTGTTTCAAACAGATGCATGATAATGGGCGTTGTAATATAATAAGGCAGATTGGCCACTACCTTAATGGGCCTGCCTTGATTATTCTCTTCTACAATCCGATTGAGGTCCACTTTCAAAATATCCTCGTTCATAATTGTGATATTATCGTATGCCTCAAGGGTTTCCTGTAAAATAGGAATCAAGTTTTTATCAATTTCCACCGTTATTACCTTGTCGGCTCTCTCGGCGAGATACTGCGTCATGGTACCTATTCCGGGACCGACTTCTAATACACAATCTTCCTTTGTTATTTCAGCAGCATCCACTATCTTTTCTAATATATTGGTATCCACCAAGAAATTTTGTCCTAATTTTTTCTGGAAATGAAAGTTATATTTTTTTAAAATTGCAATGGTATTTTGGGGTATTCCTAATGAAGCCATTATATCCTCCTTGTGTACAGCTCTGCCCAAGCCGGCATAAAACCCGAACCGATCGCAACCCTCTGAGAGAGGATATGGGATTCTATTGTTCCGTAAAAAGGAACCTTTCCTCTTTTCAGTACCTCATCCTTCAAATGTGTTACCAAAAAAGTACCCAACCCCCTGTGCTTGCCTCCGGGCAGCACATTTATTCCAATCTGCCACATCTTTTCACTGTCCATACTGGCCCCTGCCATGCCTAAAATTTTGCCTTCCTCTTCCCAGGTTACTGCCAAGGCGTCCGGCGACTGAGGGCTGAAGGAAAGAGCTTCCGAAAATCGGCCGTCCCCTTTGAATTGCTCGATTTCCTCTTTTTCATACCAGCAAAGATTTCCTGCCTCGGGGCATGCAGGTGATGCATTTGCAGGTTTGGCATATTCTAAGCAGGGCAAGTAAAAATGATGGTAATCTTCTATTATATGTCCCTGCTTTGCTAATATCCGATCCAGCTCTCTAATGCTGTCAGGTTCAAAAAACCAGTCCGCACAAGCATGATTAAAATATTCTTTATACTGTTCTAAAAATGCTTCCTGATCCCCATTGATCACCAGCTTTCCGTTTATAATTAGTATTTTAAGAAAACAATCGTCACCGTTAAATATTCTCCTTCCCGGGAGATACTCTTTTTTTGCAAGTACGGTATGAGGACTCTTTATATCCCCAATACTGCAGCTATAATCACATGCCAGTTGATTATACCAAATCTCTTTGATTTCTTTTTCCGTCATTTATTATATTCTCCCAGATATTTGTCACACAGAATTCTGCGCTTCTTAGGTGTTAAACCCATCTCTTTTTCAAGAAAAGCGTCTACACTGCCATGTTCCTGCTCCATTTCTTCAAACACAGATTCCGCATAAGCCCTGTCCACGGTAAACAAAAGCCTTACTGCCTCCGCTTGTTCCCGTTCTTCTTCCGAATCCATATGCTCCGTCAAGGTATTCATCAAGATATCAATTTCTTTTTTACTGAATTCATTTACCTTGAGATAATCCTCCATAATCTGCTCCCTGGGTATAGAGAGTGCAGACAGAAGCAATATTGTTCCCACTCCCACCCTGTCCTTACCGGCACTGCAATGCCAAAGTACCGCACCATCCTCCTGGTCAAGCAATAGCCTAAAGAACTCTTTGTATTTTTCCTTGGAGTAGGAATTACCGATTAAGCTCTTATACATTTCCTTCATATATGCTAGAGGTGTGCCCGCTCCTGTTTGTATCGCAGATATCACTTTTTTAACCACTGCATTAGAATCGCTTTCCCCATCGCTTTCTCTTGTAATGCCCATGGTTTCTTCTTCCAATATAGGATTCACGATATAAGCAACGCCGGGCAGTTGGGGATCTGGTTTTAAATTTCTTTCCGCAGCGGTTCTAAAATCAATTATGGTCTTTAAATCATATTCAGAAACCAAAATTTCCTTGTCTTCAGTTGTTGCATCATATAGTGCCCCGCTCCTGATCAGCTTATGTGGTTTGATATATCTGCCATCCGCAGAACGATATCCACCCAAATCTCTTGTATTACACAGTCCCGTAAGTGGAATCCGTTCCGTATCTGTCAACTTCCCTTCCATTCTCATAACTAAGGACTTTACCTCATGAAGGCTATCGCATTTTGCGTATAACAGTTCTTCTATTTCCTGATTCGGTGCTATCATATCCGGTACCATTACCGCTCTCAGACCTGCCTCATAAGCCGATTTAAGACCATTGGGGGAATCCTCAACCGCAATGGCATTTTCCGGTGTTGTCCCAAGCCTTTTACATGCCTCTACATAAATATCGGGTGCCGGTTTTCCATGCTTTATCATATCTCCCCCAATAATCACTTCAAAAAAATCGGTAATCCCCGCTTTGGCCAAATGCTCCATCACTCTATGCTTATTTGTAGATGATGCCAATGCAATTTTATATCCTTCTGATTTTAAATAGGTCAAAACCTCATTCACACCAGGCTTTACGGGAATACCTTTACTTTCTACTTTTTCATCAAATAGCTCCTTACATTTAGAAAAATATTCTTCATATAAAAATTCCGGTCCGCATTCCTTTTCAAACAAAGCCTTTGTATCCTTTTTATTTAACCCAATGCATTTCTGAATTACCTTTTCAATCTTATCTATCTGTTTCTTACCCGCTGCTTCCCGGATGCTTTCCATAAAAAGCCGCTCTGTATCAAGCAACACACCATCCATATCAAACACAACTGCCTGTAATTCTTGATTCATGATATTCTCTCCTATTTCTTGGATTCATTCAATTACAATTTACCATATGAAAAGAGCAGAAAATCTGTCTGCAAGCAGCGGATTTTCCACTCTTAGTCTTTCTATGACGCAATATCTTGCATCTGCATTATACCATATAAAACCTCTTTAGAACAGTTGCATTTTTATCTAAATCATCTACTAATAATACTGAAATTCATCTATAAAATGTATCACATTATATAGCACCAAAACATCCATATCCCCTTGCATATCATATTCTTCCAGAAGGGAAAATAGTCCTGCACGGTAATAGCGAAGGTCTAATACATAAATCGTCTCATAATGGGAGGTTAAAAAAGGTATAAAACAGTTCGCATAGGAATCTTTTATTACAAACAGCCTTTTACCTTTTGCTTCAGGAGCCTGAGATCCGGTCTCAATTCGTATAAACGGATGGTTGTCATCCAAAAAATAGCCGTACTTATTTTTTGTATTTAAATATTTTTCTTCATAAAGAGTATTTGTACCTTCATTTTCAAAATCATAAAAAACCTGCAGATTTTCTGTTATGGGAGGTATATACTTTTCTATATAATCCGGCTTTACACGGAGATTTGTTTTAGAATGCAAGGTTCCGTAAAAATCCGAAGAAACTACCTCGGAATTATATGACACTTTCGTCATTTTCATATTTTCTGCCCAGGCCGTATACCCATAATAGGCACCCAGTGTTGTCCAATGATGATCCGTTCCATAGTATAGATACTCTATATTATGGGCATTTAGAACATTTTCTACATTTATGACATATTCGTCACCTATCTCCTTCCTAACACGCAAAAGAAAATCCTTCTGTAGATAATAGGGTGCATAGTCCGGAAGCTTATAAGCTTGCATATTATCTCCGGTGGGTATCAGCATAATACGCAATGTGCCGCCGCCTCTTTCGGTCTGCCACTCCACCAGTCCCTTCAGCAGTTTTAACCGTTTTGCAACGGTCTCTTCTTTAATCTCTTCGGGTATATGTTTCTCGATTAAGGTACCGTCCTTTGCTAAATAAACACCGTTGATCTCTTTTTTTGATATCAGTACATCCGTACTTGTTTTAATGGAAATCCAGGTATTCCTTGCCACAAACTGATCCGTTATATAGGTTTCATAGTCTTCCATATAGGTCCCATCCACTAAAACCTTAATATTAAGTTCAGGTTTTGATGCAAGTAGCCTGTTTTCATATTCGGAAAAAAGTCGATCGGGAGTAAAAATATCCGCAAGGGATAATCCGAATATGATTCCGGTAAGTACTAGAAATGTGATAATTGCATTTGCTTTTTTATTCATACGCATGCTCCTTCTTTTGCTTATCAGAACCTAAAATACAGAAATGGGTTATAGGACGCATCCACAATATTCGCAATGGATAAAAGAAGTACACCAACCAAAAATAGGTTTTCCGTTATAATCATGAAAACCCGTGCATACTGCCATAACCGCTGGGTTCCTCTCTCACACCTTTCCTTTATGCCAAGTATAATCTTTTTACCCAGGGGCATTGCGCCTATGAGTAGCAATAAAATCAATATATAGTAATTACTGTATAGGTACATGGTTGCTTGATTGATTAAACCTGCCTCTCCGAATCCGAACATTGATTTAATAAACAATACTATTTTATCTGTTTGCTCCAAGGAGAAAAAGCACCAGCTGATCAACACTACGAACATGGCATATATCCACCCGAAAAATTTAGGGATACGTGAAAGAAACCTTCCTAACAACACCTTTTCCAAAATCAATATGATGGCAAACCACATTCCCCAAAGTAAGAAATTCCAACCTGCTCCATGCCAAATGCCGGTTAGGGACCACACAATAAAAATATTGATAAGCTGCCTTTTAAGTCCTTTTTTATTACCTCCAAGGGGAATATAAACATATTCCCGAAACCAACTGCTTAAAGTCATATGCCAGCGGCGCCAAAAATCGGTAATACTCACTGCTGTGTAGGGATAATTAAAGTTCTCAGGAAAATCAAACCCCTTGATTTTACCTAATCCGATAGCCATATCCGAATAACCTGAAAAGTCAAAATATATTTGGAAAGCATAGGCAAGAATTCCCGTCCATGCCATGGTTGTGGTCAGTTTATCTGCTCCCATACCCGCTATTTCTACAAAGAGCGGTCCTATATTGTTGGCAAATAGCACCTTTTTTGCAAGTCCTATGGTAAATCTCCTTGCACCTGATGCAATATCCTCCAGAGAAGTATGTCTTTCCCTGAGTTGCTTTGCAACCTGCTTGTATTTTACAATGGGACCTGCTATTAATTGAGGAAACATCGTAACAAATACTCCAAAATCTAAAATATTTCTTTGAGCTTCCACTTCTCCCCAATATACATCGATGGTATAGGACATAGTCTGGAAGGTATAAAAGGAAATGCCGATCGGAAGGGGCAGATTCAGACCGCTGTATTTAAAAAATCCCAAAAGTCCCAGATTAATGATGATAGAAGAAATTAAGAGATACTTAGCCGCCGGCTTATTTTTGTAACGCACGATTAAAAGCCCGTGCACATAGTCCGACAATGTTGAAAACAACATTAATACTACATAAACAGGCTCTCCCCATGCATAAAAAATAAGGCTGCCTATGAAGAGGATAAAATTCTTTATCCTCTTGGGAGCCAAAAAATAGCAGATAAAAAATATGGGTAAAAAACGAAACAAAAATAGCACGCTGGAAAATACCATATTTTACTCCTCCACCAAAATTCCCCTAAAATACCTTTATTTTAATAGAGTATTGCTGATTGCAGTCAACGCCTTCTCATTTTCTGCCTGACATTGCTCAATTACTGCATCTTCACCCTTATCCAATGCATCCGTTACATCTGCGCCGAGCTGTACAAAGCATACGTAGTTACCATAGGTTGCTAACTTAGATGCCTGTATTTTACCCAGATTCATGGGGTACTGCATGCTATCATTAATCAGCATATCACGATAAACAAATAAAATTTCTTCGACTGCTTCCACCTCACCCTCTTTTGCCTTAATAATAATAAGGGTGTCCACATGAGTACTGATCATAGGCATTTCAGCAAGATATTCATCATATAGGTCATCGGTTATTCCAATCATATCAGAAAGCTCTTCTGCTCCAACATTCATTTTAGGCCAGTAATTATCACCCAACTCCTCCACTACAGCAGCCCGTAAATCCTCAATGGAAGCTTCGCCATATCCGTCTTCACCCGTTTGACCGGTGCCTCCTTCTGTGGTTCCTGTGGTAGTGCTATCGGTATTATTACCGTCTTGATTTTTGTTTTTATCACCGCAAGCGGTCATTAACAGTATAATTACCAATCCTGCCAATAGCATAATTCTTTTTTTCATGTTTTCCTCCTTTTGCCGTTTAACAGCCTTTATTGCCAGTATTCCCTAATTTTTACCGGCACATACATTACAAATAAACTCAGATAAAGTAAGGATTGCGTGAATGAATCATTCCATGTTATACTCCTCTTGCTGCAATTTTTTAATTGGGTAATTACGAAACTAGTTTTTAATGGGACTCTACTCCTCATATTACTTTGTCAGCCGGTTTTTCTAATCATTCCAATGAGCCCCTAAGTGTAAAAGCATGTTCAGCAAAGGCTTCCAAGCTTTTAGGAATCCCTTATGGTCTCATTTCCATAGAAAAAGAAGGCATTCCAAAGTAATATGAGGAGTAGAGCCCCTTAGAAAAGTGAAAATGTCTATAAATTTTTAAATAAAAATACAGGAGTATTTATTTATGAGTATATTAACAGTTGAAAACCTGACGCACGGATTCGGAGATCGTGCTATTTTTAATCAAGTATCCTTTCGACTGCTGAAGGGTGAGCATATTGGACTTGTGGGTGCTAACGGAGAAGGAAAATCCACTTTTATGAATATCCTCACCGGCAAATTAATACCGGATGAAGGAAAAATCGAATGGGCAAAAAATGTAAGGGTAGGTTATTTGGATCAACATACCATCCTAACAAAAGGCATGACACTACGTCAGGTTCTTTCCTCCGCCTTTTCTTTTCTCTTTGAAATGGAAGACCAGATGAATGAAATCTGTGACAAAATGGGAGAAGCCTCCCCCAAAGAGTTAGAAGATTATATGGAAGAATTAGGTACCATTCAGGATCTGCTTACCATGCATGACTTCTATATGATAGATGCAAAGGTAGAAGAAATTGCCAGGGCACTGGGATTGTTAGAACTTGGACTTGATAAGGATGTAACAGATTTAAGCGGCGGCCAACGTACTAAGGTTCTTTTAGGAAAGCTGCTCTTAGAAAAACCGGATATCTTGCTTTTAGATGAGCCCACCAACTATTTGGATGCAGAGCATATTGCATGGTTGAAGCATTATTTATCTGAGTATGAAAATGCATTTATACTTATTTCCCATGACATTCCTTTTTTAAACAGTGTTATCAATCTGATTTATCATATGGATCATCAGGAACTGAATCGCTATGTGGGGGATTATGATGATTTCTTAGAAGTATATGCCATGAAAAAAGCACAATTAGAAGCCGCCTACAATAAGCAGCAAAAAGAAATAGCGCATTTAAAAGACTTCGTAGCCAGAAACAAGGCAAGGGTATCCACCCGAAATATGGCTATGTCCCGCCAGAAGAAGCTGGATAAAATGGATGTGATAGAGCTTGCGGGAGAAAAACCCAAACCGGAATTTTATTTTAAGGAAGCCCGTACTCCGGGACGTTATATATTTCAGACAAATGAGTTAGTTATCGGTTATGATGAGCCCCTATCAAAGCCCTTAGATCTTTCTATGGAGAGAGGGTCAAAAATTGCACTGACCGGTTCAAACGGTATCGGTAAAACCACCTTATTAAAAAGTATTTTAGGACTGATTCCTCCCTTATCGGGAAATGTGGAGCAGGGTGATTATCTATATATCGGCTACTTTGAGCAGGAAACAGATTCGGGCATTGAAACAACCTGTATAGAAGAAATCTGGAAGGAATTTCCTTCCATGACCCAGTATGAAGTTAGATCTGCCCTTGCAAAATGCGGCCTTACTACAAAGCATATCGAAAGCAAGGTAAAGGTCCTAAGCGGAGGCGAGCAGTCAAAGGTACGGCTCTGTAAACTAATTAATCGGGAAAGCAATATTCTTCTTTTAGATGAGCCTACCAATCATCTGGATTCAATGGCCAAAGAAGAATTAAAGCGTGCTCTATCCGACTATAAGGGCAGTATCCTAATGGTCTGCCATGAGCCTGATTTTTACGACAGCTGGGCTACAGAAGTATGGGATTGTACCAAATGGACCACAAAAATAATATAAGCGTGTTAATGAGGAAAAACTCACACTAACCTATATGCCGCATCAGCGGCATAAATAATACGTGTGAAGAATGGCTCGAAGAGACATTCTTCGGTGTGGAACTTAGAAATTATTAGTCTTCGTACTATGAAGACTTAAAATTTCTTTCCACACTAACCAACATTTTGCCTCAGGTCGGCAACACAAATCCCCA
>CAZJAS010000079.1:0-9341 GCA_964544135.1 uncultured Clostridium sp.
TAAAACAGAAGTTGACAATATAGTAGGAGTGTGATATTCTATTAAAGCGTGTGAAGAACACGGGACAACAAAGCAGAGTATCCACTCTCACCTTACAGCAATTGCGCTCGTAAGTGTTTATAGTTTCTTTTCAGATATGGTACAGTTTTGTGCCGATTTGTGTAGAGATTAGGTGGATAGCGATGCTATCCACTTTTTTAAATATTATGATGGAGGGTACAAATATTAGCGATTTAATGATTAATGAACAGATTAGAGACAAGGAAGTGCGTCTTATTGGTGAAAACGGAGAGCAGTTAGGTGTTGTGCCTATCGAAGAAGCACAGAAATTGGCAGAGGAAGCCGGACTTGATCTGGTAAAGATCGCGCCGACAGCTAAGCCGCCGGTATGTAAGATTGTGGATTATGGTAAGTTCAAATACGAGCAGACCAGAAAAGAAAAGGAAGCCAGAAAAAAGCAAAAGGTAATTGATGTAAAGGAAATCAGATTGTCTCCCAACATTGATACCAATGATTTAAATACCAAAATCAGTGCAGCTAGAAAGTTTTTGTCTAAGGGTGATAAGGTAAAGATTACCTTACGTTTCCGCGGACGTGAAATGGCTCATATGAGAAATAGCAAGCATATTTTGGATGATATTGCGGTTAGCTTATCCGATTTGGCTATCGTAGAAAAGATGCCCAAAGTTGAAGGAAGAAGCATGACTATGTATTTAACTGAGAAGCGAAGCTAACACAGTTAAAATAGATTAAGTAAAGAAAGTTTAGGAGGAATTTGTTATGCCCAAAATGAAGACAAACAGATCAGCAGCTAAGCGTTTTAAAGTAACAGGAACAGGTAAATTAAAAAGAAATAAAGCTTATAAACGCCATATCTTAACCAAGAAATCTGCAAAAGTAAAACGTAATCTGAGACAGTCTGCAATTACAGATGCAACCAACGTAAAAAATATGAAGAAGATTTTACCATACTTATAATCGGTAAGGAGGAGAAAAGACATGGCAAGAATTAAAGGCGGCACTAACGCGAGAAAAAAACATAATAGAGTATTAAAGCTTGCAAAAGGATATAGAGGAGCCAGAAGTAAGCAATATAGAGTAGCAAAACAATCTGTTATGCGTGCATTGGCCAGCTCTTATGCAGGTAGAAAAGAAAGAAAGCGTCAGTTTAGACAGCTTTGGATCGCACGTATCAATGCAGCAGCAAGAATGAACGGCTTATCCTACAGCAAATTTATGCACGGCCTTAAATTGGCAGGTATCGATATGAACAGAAAGATGCTTGCTGAGATGGCTGTAAATGATGCGGAAGGATTTAAGACATTAACCGACCTTGCAAAGGCACAGGCGGCTTAAGAAAAACGCATGGGACATGCACATACGGCACTTTCGGGAATAGGATATCCAAGAGAGGATATTCTATTATACCGGGGGTGCTTTTTTAATGTATGAAATGTTTACAGAATCCATTTTTTCTGTTTTTACGGGACTGCCAGAACATTATGCGCAGATAAGGGGTAGCAGCACATATCCGCAAATTAAGGGTATGGTGTTTTTTTACAGGTTTAGAAGAGGAACCGTAGTGGTGGCGGATATTACGGGATTACCGGAGACCGAGACCGGTATCTTCGGGTTCCATATCCATGAAGGAAATGCTTGTACGGGAGATGGCAAGGACCCGTTTGGCGATACAAAGGGGCATTACAATCCTTACGGATTGTCGCATCCCATGCATGCGGGAGATATGCCTGTATTGTTCGGTAATAACGGTAAAGCATGGAGCGCATTTTACACTAATCGTTTTATGCCGGGCGAAATTACCGGTAAGACAGTTGTGATTCATGATATGCCTGATGATTACAAGAGCCAGCCCGCCGGAAATGCCGGAATGAAAATAGCTTGCGGTGTGATTGACTGATACTTTGTAAAGAACTTAGGTTTACTTAAGGAAAATTTATGTAATTTTAATGGGTAAGCTCTTGACATGAATTTTTACCGCAACTATAATTAATACATGATTTATGCAAAAATATAGCGTCGTAATTGCGGCGCTTTTTTACTAAAAGCATTTCACGATCTTAATTAGTATGTCCGCTAAAGCGGCATGTATGTAGAGTAAAATATGAATGCAGGAAAGAGGTTTGTATGAGTGTATTATCAGGGTTAAAACCGGAAAGGGTATTTTACTATTTTGAGGAGATTTGTGGGATTCCCCATGGTTCCGGCAACATTTCTCAGATCAGTGATTACTTGGTTCATTTTGCGAAGGATAAAAAACTGTTTTATATACAGGACGAGCTGAAAAATGTCATTATCGTGAAACCGGCAACACCCGGATATGAAGAGGAGCCGCCCGTTATAATTCAGGGTCATATGGATATGGTAGCGGTAAAGAAACCGGATTGCCCCATAGACATGGAAAAAGAAGGACTAAATTTAAAGATAAACGGCGATTTTATTTATGCCGAGGGTACAAGCCTGGGCGGAGATGACGGGATAGCGGTTGCGTATGCATTAGCTTTATTGGAAGCGGAGGATTTAGCGCATCCCAAACTTGAAATTGTGATTACCGTAGAGGAAGAAGTGGGCATGGACGGTGCAAGGGGTATTGATTTATCTTCCCTTACAGGTAAGAGAATGCTGAATCTCGATACGGATGATGAAGGTATATTCTTAACCAGCTGTGCCGGCGGCGCAGGTGTACATTGTTATCTGCCCATGTCGGTATCCAAGAAAAAGGGCTTGGCCTGCCGCATCAGTGTGGAAGGTCTTATGGGCGGACATTCCGGCATGGAAATAATAAAAGAACGTGGCAATGCCAACAGCATTATGGGAAGGGTTTTATCCTGGTTGGTTGCAGGTATGCCGGTGTATTTAAAATCCTTGGAAGGTGGATTGGCCGACAATGCCATACCCCGGCAAGCGGTTGCCGTAATTTTACTGGATCAGGAAAATGAACTTGTTTTTCGGGAGACTTTAACTAAAATAGAAGAGGATATAAAGGGTGAGCTGGCAACAAAGGATCCGGATTTTCAGATAACAGCGGTTTTTATGGGAGAAGAGGAAACCGTTTGCACGGACCCGGAAAGTACGGCACAGACAGCGGCTTGCTTACTGGCTCTGCCAAACGGCATACAGGCTATGAGCGCAGATGTGCCCGGGCTGGTAGAGACATCCCTGAATTTGGGAATAATGAAATACGATGCGGGGAATCAAGAGCTTAGCCTTCAATTTTCGGTAAGAAGTTCTGTGGACAGTGCCAAGCAGGCTTTGATTGCTAAAATAGGTGCTATCATGGAGCTTGCAGGCGGCTGCTTTAGTGTATCAGGAGATTATCCCGGATGGGCTTATCGTGTGGACTCTCCCCTTCGTGATAAAATAGTACGTTTATATGAAGAAATGTATGGTACAAAACCTAAGCTGGAAGCCATCCATGCAGGTTTGGAGTGCGGTATTTTAGCATCAAAAATAGAAGATCTTGACTGTATTTCATTTGGTCCGAATATGGAAAATATCCATACCACAGAGGAGATACTGAGCATTTCTTCTACAGCCAGAGTATGGGAGTATCTGGTGAATTTTCTTGCAATGAAAGGATGAGGGTATTTTCATGGGATATGAGAAGGAAAAAATAAAGCAAATACGGGGCTTGATACTATTTGTTGCAGTCATTATTTTGATTATTATGTATAGCGGAAGCGTACTGGCCGGAATGAGCCTGGTATTGCATATTTTAATACCCTTTGTGGCAGGTGGAATTATTGCCTTTGTAATTAATATTCCCCTCAGGGCGATTGAAAATAAGCTGTTTAGAAGATGGAAGGGCAAAAGCGCCAAAAAACTAAAAAGGCCCGTCAGTATTATATTATCCATTGTTTTTATCGTTACGATCTTAACCTTTGTACTTAGGACAGTGGTACCTAAATTGCAGGAAACGGTTATGCTTTTAGCCTATCAGCTTCCTATTTTTGTAAGGCAAACGATTGACCAGTTGGAAAAGCTGGCTGCCTCAAATCCTCAAATTTTAGAACAAGTACGAGAGCTGGAAAGCATAAAGATAGATTGGAATGCTATATTAAGCGGTGTAGGAGATTTTCTTACCACCGGTATGACCAATGTACTTTCCTCAGCTTTTTCTGTGGCAAGCAGCATTATTATGGGAGTCATCAATGCATTTGTAGCAATCGTATTTGCTATTTATTTATTGACTCAAAAAGAAAATCTAGCAAGGCAGGGACACCGGGTTTTATCCGCTTACTTACCGAAAAAGATACATACCAAAATTGAAACCGTATTCACTTTATTAAATAAAAACTTCAGTAATTTTATATCGGGGCAATGTATGGAAGCCGTTATCCTGGGCAGTATGTTTTTCATTACCATGACTATTTTTCGATTTCCCTATGCATTGTTAATCGGTGTGCTGATTGCATTTTTGGCTTTGATTCCTATTGTGGGTGCTTTTATAGGCTGCTTTGTGGGCGCGTTCCTCATCATGATGAATGATCCCCTTCAGGCAGTTTGGTTTATTGTGCTCTTCTTGGTGTTACAGCAGCTGGAAGGCAATCTGATTTATCCCCATGTAGTGGGCAGCTCCGTAGGTCTCCCCTCTATTTGGGTGCTGGTGGCAGTCAGCGTAGGCGGCAGCCTGTTCGGTATCATGGGCATGCTCTGCTTTATCCCGTTGGTATCCACAGCCTACAGCTTAACACGTGACAGCGTAAACGAACGCATAGCCAAGAAAAAGAAATTTGCCGCCGCCGCAGCCGCGGAGGCTGCTCCCCAAAATGGCAAGAAAGAATTAAGTAAAATAGACGAGGAAGATAGGATAGAATTTGACGAGGATGAGTGAGAAGTTTATCAAGCACCTTTTTTAAAAACCTCTTTATTTTAAATTACTACATTTTGTTATATACATCATGCAGTTTCTATTTGAGTAATTATGAATGTAGCCAAAAAGTTAACCAAAAGCTAGTGCTTTCATGGATTTGGATTGGGTGTGTTGTATTATGCAAAATGTTAAATATTTATATTTCAAGTATTAGTTGCAAAGTAATATTACTTGACAGGAAATACGATAAAATCACGAAGGTTCGTTTTTTTATATAATGCTCATGTATTATTAAATACAAAGTTTATCATTTTTACCCCAAAAAGATATCACATATGGGGGCGAATTTGGAAACTTTTACGTGAAGGGTATTTTATGGGGAAAAAATTAAAGATTGCGCTTACGCAAATGGATATCATATGGGAAGAGAAACCGGCAAACTATGAAAAGGCAGAGTTGATGTGCCAAAGGGCTTTTCAAGCCGGAGCTGACCTCTTACTCTTTCCAGAAATGAGCTTTACCGGTTTTTCAATGAGAATGGAAAAGGTGGCGGAGCGTTACCCTTACAAATCCGTAGATAAAATGAAGATGCTGTCAGAGAAGTATCCTCATATGGCAATTGGATTCGGATATGCAGGTTACGTAAAGGGAGAAAATTCTAAAGAGATTAGAAACTGCTTAGAAGTAGTAGCTAACGGAGAATCTCTTATGCGATACGAGAAAATACATCCTTTCACTTTCGGAGAAGAAGGAAAATATATTACAGCCGGCAGTCGGCTTGCTGCATGTGAAATACATGGAGTGCCGATTGGCGGTTTTATCTGCTATGATTTACGATTTCCCGAGCCTTTTCAAATCAGTTCCAAAGAAAATGAGCTTATATTTGTAATTGCCAACTGGCCCCAAGAGCGTGCAGAACACTGGAACATACTACTGCAAGCAAGAGCAGTGGAAAACCAGTGCTATATAGCAGGTATCAATCGCATAGGTGAGGGCGGGGGCCTGTCCTACGAGCCGGGAAGCCTGATCTTTGATCCACTGGGCAATCCTGTGAAGGGTAAATTCTACAGAGTCGGCGGAGAGGTTGAAGAAGGTTTTTTACTGGTGGAAATAGACACCGAAATGGTTTTGGAAGTGCGTAAGAATTTCCCTCTAAAGGCTGATAGGCGGGAAGCATTGTATAAGCAGTGGTATGAGGATTAAAAAAGTTCAACGTTGAATTTGCCCCACAAGAGCACAATGATGTTACCCATAAATTAAATAACAGGTCTAATTTTTGGGAATCATTTCATAAGAACTGCTCTTGTGAGGTTATTATATGCTATTAATATCCGGATATTGCTGAAAGGTTAGGAGTGCCATTTTGAATGAGCCTATCAATGACATAAGTAATCTCCGATTTCCAAGTATTGCTTGCTTTTAAATTTCCACCGCATTCAACATATATATGGACATCATTTAGGTTAAACGAAGCACAGTATATGATATTTCTAACATTTTGACTGTTCGGGCGAGTAATAAAATATCCTGCACTTACTTGTATGCCGTTAATATCAGACGTTTTCTCCCAACCGTTGGTAATCCAGTCTGCAGGGATATAGTCAAGTGTAGCAAGTATGACTTTTGTATTGCCGGTTCTGCCTTCCAGGTAAATAAGAGTGCTATCTGTTGAATCAAATACGCCGTTGGAAGTAACGCCCAAATCTCCGAAAAGTATACCATTTTCCTCCAAGGTTAAGTCCCTGCCTGCGGAACGTCCGAAGTCTATACTACCTAAACCCATAGGTTCCTCAGATTTATAGAAGCTAAGCGTGCCACCGTTTATATACGACTTATAGACTTTACTGATTAATCTTCCATTGTTGATGATAGCAGTAAATGCTATAAATAATAATAAGCAGGCAGAAATAGCTATAAACCATTTTCGGTTAAATTTCCTTGAGTGTATTTTTTTATCAGAATGATCGGACTGGTTATAGGTTAGTATTGCATCCAGCATACGCGCGTCGGCGGCAGTGTCCGGCTTGATTTTATTCCATGAATCAATAATCTGTTTGTTTTTCATTAAAATTCACCTCCTATTTTTTCACGGAGGACAATTCGCACTTCATGGAGATGGTTACGGATTGTAGAGGGTGGTTTAACAAGGATTTTAGCGATTTCATTGCTGTTATAGCCTTCATAATAGTATAGATAAACTACCGTTTTGTATTTGTCGGGCAATCCCATCACTATGGTAAGTATATCGTCAATTTCTATAGTCCCATTTTCCTTGAAATTTTCATAGTCCTCCAAATTCCCACGCTTGCGCCACCAGTGCCATAATATATTCTTGCAAATATTCGTAGCAGTTCTAATCAGCCATGCCTTTTCGTGCTCCTTACTTTCAAATGCAGCTCCTGTTTTGATTAACTGAAAGAAAGTATCCTGAACAGCATCCTCGGTAGCGGATGTATTTTTCATATAAGCAAAGCACACTCGGTAAACTGTCATTTTATGACGCTCGTAGATATCCGCAATCTCTTGATCCGTACTCAAAATAGTATTCAATTTTGACATTGCTTTGTCCTCCTTTCACTATTAATACAATCAAGGCGTTTGCGAAACTTGCTTCTAAGGGGGCTCTACTCATTATAATACTTTGTCAGCCAGTTTTTCTAACCATTCCAATGAGCCCCTAAGTGTAAAAGCATGTTCAGCAAAGGCTTCCATGCTTTTAGAAACCCCTTATGGTCTCATTTCCATAGAAAAAAATAGCATTCCAAAGTAATATAATGAGTAGAGCCATTAGAAATGAGTTTCGTAATTACCTATTAATACAATCGAGGTTATTAAAGTGTCGGATTATTTTAAAATATTATTGTAATTATACAATACAATTCGTATTCATGGAAGAAACATAATACTGACCCTTTTAGACATGTACTTTTAACGGAATTAATTTTCTACAAATTATTCATACAAAAAGGGTGAATAGGACTTGATTTTATTTTTAAAACACGGTATAATAACCTTCGTGTCACGGGGTGTGGCTCAGTTTGGTTAGAGCGCTGTCTTAGGGAGGCAGAGGCCGCAAGTTCGAATCTTGTCACTCCGATAGAAAAGTACCGATTATATCGGTACTTTTTTTAATATAAACGTGTTTTAAAACAATTTTTATCTTATACTTGTCGAATGCTACAAGTTGTAGTATAATAGTGTTATTTATTAGTGAATTTACCGTTTATATAAAACTCCCCTCTGAATTATCAAAATAGTCCTAACTTTTTTGTAAAGGATATAAATGATTTGATTGAGGAATGAGAGTATAAAAAGCCTTATTTTATGCCTGTTTTACGGCGAATATATAAATAGTTATAAAAGTTTCTGGATTATGTGGGTGTATAATGTATGGTGGTTTTATTTTAAAACAAGGGGGTGAAGATAGGAAGGATTATGGGAAGTTAGTAAAGAAATGTAGCAAAAGAAATGCAAAGCGGGAAGTTAATTAGAATAGGAATGAGCAAATAAAATATTAAGGAGGGTAGAAATAGGAATTGTATTTGGGATATCTTTATAGGATGTAAGTATAACGGGGATCAATCAAAAATAGGAATTAGCAATTAATATATTTGAAACGTAAATTTAGTTCTATAAGACATAAGGGATGCCTTATTAGGATGAAAGTAAAATAGGGGCGTAATAAAATAATAGGGATAAAGCAATAAAATAGATAAAAGCTGTTTAGGAAGGAGGATATAGGATTTAAATCTAGGATGCTATAGGATGGTAGCAAAATAGAGAGCAGTAAAATAGGGATATAGCAATTAATATATATGAACTAAGTTAATAGAGGGTAAATAGTTAATTTAGGATGTAGCTATAAGACATTAGGGATGTCTTTATAGCATGGAAGAAAAATAGGGGCGCGATAAAATAATAGGGATAAAGCAATAAAATAGATAAAAGCTGTTTAGGAAGGAGGATATAGGATTTAATCTAGGATGCTATAGGATGGTAGCAAAATAGAAGAGCAGTAAAAAAATAGGGATGTAGCATATAATTATATATAAACGATTTAATTAACTATATGGCAAATAGGGATGTCATTATAGGCTAAAAGTAAAGCGTGGAGCTTTAAATAATAGGGATAAAGCAATAAAATAGATAAAAGCTTAGGAAGGAGGATATAAGATTTAATCTAGGATGCTATAGGATGGTAGCAAAATAGAGGAGTAGTAAAAAAATAGGGATGTAGTATGTAAATATATATGATACGAAGATTTAAAGAATAAGCTATAAGACATATAGGGATGTCATTATAGGTGAAAGTAAAGCGGAGAGCTTTAAAAAAGGGATGTAGCAATTAAAATAAATATAGTAGATTAAGGAGGGGTGGTATATTAAAATAATTTGGGATGTAACTATAGTACAGAGAAAAATAGTGAGTAATAAAAAATAGGAATGTAGCAAATATAATATATAGTAAGTATATTTAAAGAGTATCTATAGTCATATAGGGATGATCTAT
>CAZJAS010000080.1:0-9324 GCA_964544135.1 uncultured Clostridium sp.
CCTTGTTTCCTCAATTTTACTGCTATTTTCATCTTAATTCATTTCAAGAATCAGAATTCGTTTTGCATCCATTTTTAACTTATATCATATTTGTATCTTTCCAATACCGTGTTTTGCTTTCCGTAATACGATATAGTACCAAAAAAGGTGCCGACTATGCTGATTTGCATAGTATCGACACCTTTTATAATTCTAATCCGTTTTATATGCTTATTCCTGCCAAGCTTAGCTTCTGCGCCAAAAAGTCAACCAGAACCTGTAAGTAATTATACTTATATAGGAAGGTCATCAATTGGCTTTCGGCAGCATATTGCTGAATTTGCTTTCCAACCATACCCATTCCGAATGTATGGATTAAGGAAAATATCATCCAAACAATCACTATTGTTTCCAATATACCTATTACGGCACCCAATAATTTATCCACCGATTTTATAATTGGCAGTTTTGATATCAGCTTTGCCGAAAAGAACACCAGACTAAGCAATCTGTGTGCAATAAGCAACACCAACAGCAAAATAATGGCAACAATCATATTGATGATATCTTTCTCAAAGTAATTACTCAATGCGGTTCCCAATAGTGCAACCGTAAGACATAGTACAATGAGAGATACAAAGGATATAATTTCTTTGACCATTCCTCTGTGAATACCCTCTGCAATTCTCCAAACTAAAACCAATCCAAGTACAATCAGCAACCAGTTCATATGTGCTCCTTTATTTCATTTGTATGGTGTCAATGGAATATTTTGTTACCAGTGTATAACGATAGCGCCCGTTGCCGGGTAGCAAAATCCTTACCGGTTTCTTGAATGTTCCCATATATTTTTCAACACCATCCATGGTCATAATCAAACATTCTTCTTCATTATATATAATATATGTATCTTTATCAAACAAAATATCCGTATAATCCAAATTAAATTCCTGGCTTCTTACACGCTCTCCCGCTTTGTTATAAATTTCAATACGGTATCGGTCATTACCTATCTCATTATAAAAAACTACTCCCACGTAATTCTCATTATTATATACCCCTATGATTTCCTTATCAAAGTAGTATACCGACAATAATTCCGGTTGTTGGCTGCCGCCATAGAACATAATGCTGTCATCACCCACCGCAAATGCACTGGAACGATTCATAAACTTTACATATGGCACCAGTGTATCCGTGTAATCATGTCCGCTCACCAAATTGTCTATCTGATTCTGTCCATATTCGTCGAAATTATAAAATGCTACACTGGATTTAATCACACCCGCATCCACATACATATAGGATATGGAACACAATAGGGCATCGGGTGATAAGCTGATAGAATATGGATACCCGGTTTTTTTCATGGTTGTACGAAAGTTTAACAGAACTTTGCCTGCCGAATCATATACATAAATCCATGTCACCTTTGTATCTTCTAAAACCGCGGCCACTACACCGTTTGCCGCTACGCATATATCCCTGATTGGCAAATTAGTGGAAATCGTGCCCAGCTGTTTTTCATTATTTGATATGTAGATGGTTCTTCCGTTATAATCTCCGATTGCTGCCACATTTTCACAAACCGCGACGATGGGACTTTGCATCTCATATGTTTGGTCCCATAAAACATTGCCGTTTATATCCGTACAATGGGCTCCGTCCTTACTATATGTTAAAATATTATTACCCAACCTGATATCCGTTGTGCCGTTTATTGCCTCTAGTGCTACAGTATGAATCACTTCATAGTCATGATAAGTTTTATTATTATATTGTATAATAACAAGTATAACAATTGCTGCGCATACCAGCACAGAAAGTAATATTCTATAAAAAAAGGTCAATCTGTGCTTGCGAAGCTTTTGACTAAAGGTAACTTCATCTTCAGCCTTTACCAGTTTCAGCCGGCTCTGCTTCACGTTTTTTGCTTGCTCCCTTTTTGCTTTTTCTCTTGTATAGCTTCTTATATCTGCCATTATATTTCCTCATGTGCACAAAAAACTTTTAGAACAAACTGCGCTTGCTCGCTTGCTAACGCTCATTATAGCATAAAACTATTGCGGAAGTAAAATGGTTTGTCCTATCTGAATATTGTCGGGATTGGTAATATTATTCTTCTCACATATTTCCGACATACGCTCCAGTGAACCGTATTTTGACATGCAAATACTGATTAAGGTATCTCCTTTTATAACGGTGTAGGAGATAGCTAAGGGTTCTTTATCAACAGGTACCGCGCCGGTCTGTATATCTTCCGGAACATCTTTTTCCTGCATAGCATCCGTATTATCTTGACCCGTTTGCGAACTTGCATCCTGACCCGCTTGGGCATTTTCATTCTGACCTGTTTGAGCACTTGTATCCTCACCCGTCTGTAAACCGGGAATTTGTATCTCCGGTTGGGATATATCGGTTCCTGTTTGAATATCTGTATTTCCGGGTAACTTACCATCTCCTGCCGATACACCGTTTTGGTTTATCATATTCTCTTGGGGGTTTGTCCCCGACTGCAAATTGTTCTGTTGCTGTGTTTCTATATTATCAGTTTCGGCATCCGGCAGCTTCTGCTCCGATAAGCTTGCTATGACTTGCCTGGCAGCCACCTGCATATCTTCCAACTTCTCATAATCATTCAAGGTCGTAATTCCCACTACGCACAACGCAATAAAAACGGTAGCAACCGCTATTTTCATATACTCTGTCTTTTTAGAAGTAGTATTCTTTTTAGGAACGGGCTTTTCTGCCGGCTTTACATATTGTGAAGCCATCCATTCTCCCCTGCCGACTTTTTTCTCTTCCGATTTTTCAGCCGTGGGGGTCTTGGCTTTGTTATGTTCTCCTGAAAGCAGCATATAATTTAACATGCTCTCATTTTTTTCGTAGAAGCAGGTATAACCGTTTATTTCTACACCTTTCCCCTGTATCTGCACAAAAAAGCCCTCTACAGGCTCACCCTTAATATTACACCATGCCAAAAAATCGTATTCATTAAAATATCTTTTACCCACATCCTCGATTTCTTCTTTTTCTACCTGGGAAAGATAAGGACCTCGGTGCTCCAATCCGCTTATTACAGTAGCGCCGTACAAAAAATAATATCTGCATTCGGCTTCTTCGCAGAACCTTCCATACAAAGCAAGTCCCATTGCTTTGCCGTCGCATTCTCTATTTAATTGTTTTATGTATGAAATAACGTAATCCTCGACAAATATCTTGTGTATCTTATCAGGTATCCCAATCTGTACAATATTTTTTGGCAGTTCCATGTGCATCCCCCGCTTTGTATTTTTGCACACAGTATATACCATATAATCTGCATATTTGCTCGAAAAATGTATCTTGTCATAAAAAAATTTCGACAATTCTAAAGCGCAGGAAGATTCCTGCGCCCCAGACTGTAGACAAACTATATTTTCAATTGATATTTACTTACCTACAAACTTATAAGTCTGACCGCTACTCCAAAAGCAGAGCAGTTTTACACTTTCTTCCGTGTCAAAAAAATACCAGCGATTGCTCCAATAAGGATAAACGGTGCTAACCTGATGAATAGCCATTCAAATACGTGAAAAGATACTCCCAAAATAGCAGTTTCAGGATCACTATAATTCCAACCTAAATAGGGACTATTTAATACAATTAAGACCGCCAAAATAATTACTATAACAAAACACAGTGCAATAAATGAACCTTGAATAATTTTTTCTCTTGCGGTCTTCCTTTGTGCGAGCTGTAAGTTTATAATCTCCAGTTTCTCTGAAATCGCCTTTAAGTCATTTACCTTAGTTTCTATAATAGTTTCTCCAAGCAAAGTGCTGACGGGGGATTGCAGCACCTCTGATATGGATATCAACATATCCGAATCAGGAACCGACAATCCTTGTTCCCATTTCGAAATTGTTTGTCGTACCACATTTAATTTAATAGCAAGTTCTTGTTGTGAAAGTCCTTTAGATTTCCTAATTGCTTTAATATTTTCATTTAACATTATAAATGTCCTCCTTTTTATTCACTAACACTATTGTATGAGGAATTGTCCATTGCCACAAGCAACGCATATTAACATTCAAGATATACAACAAAACAACAAATAATAATTTCTTATTTACTTAATTATATCAGTTTAAGTAGAAAAATGAAGCACTGTATCTTTATTCTACTAATATACAGTGCTTCATAATATAAATGACTTTGTCTACAGTCTAAGGCGCAGGAAGATTCCTGCGCCCTATTTTATTAAAATACTTTAAAATTCCTGATTATAATATAAGCTTTATTCCTTATTTACACCGAATTCATATACGGTAGTGTAATCATAGATTCTGTCAGGACCAAATACGGCTGATGGAAATTCGGGTTTATTTGCGGTATCCGGGTAAAATTGTGTTTCCAGACATAAACCGCTTCTCTTATCATAAGAAGCTCCGTTTTTGCCTGACTGGGCATCAACGAAATTACCTGCGTAAAATTGAACCCCCGGCAAATTGGTAAATGCCTTTAAAGTTCTGCCGCTTTCTTTTTCCGATACATGGGCAAATAACCGCACGCTTCCGTCAAAGTCATCAATCACCCAGTTATGATCATAACCGCCTACAATCTTAAGCTGCTCAAAAGTATCGTTTATTCTCTTTCCCACAACCTGGGGTTTTGTAAAATCCATGGGTGTTCCCGCAACCGGCGCAATCTCGCCAGTGGGTATGGCACCTGCCGCAACCGGAGTGTAGGATGATGCGTTCAACCATAATATATGGTCTTCTATATTACCTTTATCATGACCTTTTAAATTGAAATAGGTATGATTCGTCATATTTATAATTGTATTTTTATCGCTTTCACCATAATAGTGAAGCACCAAACGATTGTCTTCCGTCAGCGTATACCTCACACTGCATTTCCGGTTGCCGGGAAATCCCAAACTACCGTCTTCCTCTTCTAACCGGAAGCAAACACTGTTTTCTCCTTGTTCCGCCTGCCATACTCTTTTATGAAAGCCCTGCTCAATATGGCTGTGCAGGTTATTACCAGAATCGTTAACATCCAGCTTGTATATTTGACCATCAAGCTCAAACCTTGCACCGCCGGTGCGGTTGGCATTGGGTCCTACCGTTGCACCGAAAAAACTGGGATTGATAAAATAATCCTCGAGTGAATCAAACCCCAATACAATATCTTCCGCTTTTCCTTTTGCATCCGGTGCCTCTACACTCACCAATATGGCTCCGTAATCCATTACCCGTACACTTAATCCTTTTGCATTGGTAATCGTGTACAGATATATTTCCCCTCCCCCGGGACAGGTTCCGAATATCTTTTTTGATACAGACACTGTTTTTCCTCCTTGTTATTTGTTATAACTTTGGTATTTGCTATTTTCAAGGGGCTCTACTCTGCATAATACTTTGTCAGCCGGTTTTTCTAACCATTCCAATGAGCCCCTAAGTGTAAAAGCATGTTCAGCAAAGGCTTCCATGCTTTTAGAAATCCCTTATGGTCTCATTTCCATAGAAAAAGATGGCTTTCCAAAGTAATATGCAGAGTAGAGCCTTTAGAAATGAGTTACACAAATACCAATGTTACAGCTCTATACGCCCTTCCAGCGCACGGAGCAATGTTACCTCATCTATGTATTCCAAATCACCGCCAACGGGTACCCCGCTTGCAATTCTTGTCACCTTTACACCCAAGGGCTTAATCAGCTTACTGATATACATGGCTGTGGTTTCCCCTTCCAGACTGGAATTCGTTGCAATAATTACTTCTTCCACATTGTTTTCAAGCCTGCTTACAAGCTCCTTCAGTTTAATGTCATTGGGTCCGATTCCCAACATGGGAGAAATTGCGCCGTGCAGCATATGATAAACACCATCATACTTCCCGGTTCTTTCATAAGCCGCTAAATCTCTGGTGTTTTCCACCACCATAATCTGCGCATGATTTCTTTTTACATTAGAGCAAACCGGACATACCTCGTTATCCGTCAGGGCATAGCACTCCTTACAATAACGTACATTCGCCTTCGCATCTACAATGGCAGCCGCCAGTCGATTTACCTTATCCTGGGGCATATTAATCAGATGAAACGCTAGTCTCTGCGCTGATTTACTGCCGATGCCCGGAAGTCCGGTGAGCTCGTCTATTAACTTATTGATATGTCCGCTATACATTTCCATCAGAAGGGAAAGCCTCCTCCGAGACCACCGGTCATCTTACTCATAAGTGCGGCACTTTCTTCCTCCGCCTGACGCATTGCTTCATTTGTTGCGGCAATAATCAAATCCTGCAGCATTTCAATATCATCCGGATCCACCGCATCTTCGGACAGCTTAACCTTTAGCACTTCTTTTTTACCCGAAACCGTAACCGCTACCGCTCCGCCGCCGGCTGTTGCCGTAAACTCTTTCGTTTCAAGTTCTTTTTGGTTTTCCTCCGTCTGACGCTGCATCCTCTGCGCCTGCTTCATTAAATTGTTCATATTACCGGGCATGGAACCTCCCGGAAATCCTCCACGTTTTGCCATTTTAAAACCTCCTGTTTTATTCTTCCTCTTCTATTGTCATATGAATTATTTTAGAAAGATCCACATAGGAATCTTCAAATTCTCGGTTATCTTTGATGGTCTGAAAGCTTACTTCTACCTGTTTTCCTGCAAAATCAGATAATAATTGTTCTAATTGCTCTTTATTTTTTTGATTATGCAAAAAATAATCTGATTGCAGACCGTCCTGTAACACTATCATTAATTTATTATCTCCGCCCAAACTCAGCTTGGCGGCCTTTAAATACATTTTCATGGGATTATCGGTCTTACCCACAATAGCAGGCCATTTGGATACAATCTGCTTTATATCCTCCGGTATTGCCTTTTCCAGCACCGGTTTGGGGTTCCCGGCGGGGGAATCCATGGGATTTGTGTTGCCCGATGCCATCCCTTGCCATTGTGTATCGGGGGGCAATACAGCAGCATTTTCTACCTTATTCTCTAACTCTCTGATCCGTTCTAAAATCGCATCCTCGGAGGTTTCCATTGCCGGCCTGCACACCTTTATCATGGCCATCTCAATCAAAACTCTCTTCTGTGCCGCAAATCGAAGCTGTCCGGATATCTCAGAAAAAATACGGATATAGCGCATAATGGTATTCATTTCCGCCATCTGTGCCTCTTCTTTGAGCTTGGCCAGATTTTCTGTGGAAGCATCAATCACATCTTCAATATGATCCGTCGCCTTAGCCAACATGAGATTTCTCAGATACCATGTAAAATCCCCGATAAATTGCGTGAGCTCCCGTCCCTGCATAATAATTTCTTCTAATATATGAATACATCCCAATGCATCAGCCTTTAGTATACATCTAAATAACCGGCTGAATACTTCCGTATCCACAGCACCCAGCACATTGAGAACCTTATCATAGGTCAGCTCCTGTCCCATATGAAATGCTATACACTGATCCAGTAAACTTAAACCGTCCCGCATGGAACCGTCCGCCGCCTTCGCAATATATGTAAGGGCCTTATCCTCAATCTGTACCTGCTCTACTTGAAGCAGTTCCCGTATCCGGTCAGCTATGGTGTCTATGGTAATCCTCTTAAAATCATAACGTTGGCACCGGGACAATATGGTGATGGGAATCTTATGTACCTCGGTGGTCGCCAATATGAAAATTACATATGAAGGAGGTTCCTCCAAGGTTTTTAACAATGCATTGAAGGCACCTATGGACAACATATGCACCTCATCAATAATATAAACCTTAAATTTACCCTCAGCCGGGGAATAGGATACTTCATCCACAATCTCTCTGATATTATCCACACCGTTATTGGAAGCCGCATCAATCTCTATTACATTCATGCTGGCTCCGGCTGCTATCGTACGGCAGGAAGAACATTGATTGCAGGGACTGCCTTCCATGGGATTTTCACAATTTGCTGCCTTAGCCAAAATTTTAGCTACGGTAGTCTTGCCCGTCCCCCGTGTACCGGTGAACAAATAAGCATGTCCCAGCCTGTTAGCCTTAATCTGGTTTTTTAAGGTTGTTACAATATGGTCCTGCCCTTTGACATCTTCAAAATTGTCAGGACGGAATTTTCTGTATAATGCCGTATAAGACATTTGCCTTCTCTCCAGTCATACTTACAATATGCTACAGCGGTATCGGCTTCTTGGTTAACCTACCCCGCATATTAATTACCATAACATTAATCACCAAAGCAGATACCCAGACGTTTGGCTTCATTCACAATGGTCGCGTCCGGTGATATGGTTTTTAATTTACCGGCTACCTCCTCGAGCGGAACCTTTACAATTTCACGATTTTTATATCCTATCATGCAGCCGTATTCTTCTTTTAAAATCTGCCTGCCTGCTTCCGATCCCAAACGACTGGCAAACACACGGTCATAGGGACAGGGGCTTCCGCCTCTTTGTACATGACCGGGAACCGTTACACGAACCTCTCTGCCTGATTTTTGCTGAATCAATGCCGCCACTTCATAGGAAACGGAAGGAAAGGGGCGGGTGCGAAGCTTCTCTTTATATTCCTTCTTGGAAAGCTTTGCGTCTTCTTCCGATATGGCACCCTCCGCCACAGCAATAATGGTAAATCGACTTCCATTCTTATGACGGGTTTCAATCGCATCCATTACTTTATCAATATCATAGGGAATCTCAGGTATGAGGATAATATCCGCACCGCTTGCCATTCCGGCATTCAGTGCAAGCCATCCGGCCTTATGCCCCATCACCTCAACAATAAATACTCTTCCATGAGACGCCGCCGTGGTGTGAATACAATCAATGGCATGGGTTGCAATATCCACGGCACTCTGAAAGCCAAATGTCATATCCGTTCCCCATAAGTCATTGTCAATGGTCTTGGGCAGGGTTATAACATGTAATCCCTCTTTACGCAGCAAATCAGCCGTCTTATGGGATCCGTTACCGCCAAGAACCACCAAACAGTCAAGGTCCAGCTTAACATAATTTTTCTTCATGGCTTCCACTTTATCTATCCCGTCTTCGTCCGGCTCTTTAATCAGTTTAAAGGGTGTGCGGGAAGTACCTAAAATAGTACCGCCGATTGTTAATATACCGGAAAAATCCTTGCCGGTCAGCATCCTATAATTATCATAAATAAGACCTCTATAACCATCTAAGAAACCGTATATTTCAGTCTCCTCTCCACTGTTTATTAAAGTCTTTACTACACCTCTCATGGCTGCATTCAATGCCTGACAGTCACCGCCGCTTGTTAACATACCGATTCTCTTCATATGAGTCCTCCTGTATTTTGCTTCCCTATCAGTATAGCCACTTTTGTTAAAAATCCTTTCTTATT
>CAZJAS010000081.1:0-9271 GCA_964544135.1 uncultured Clostridium sp.
TATTTTTATTAGTGATTTTATTATTAATATTCTTAATATTAAGTAGTTATGTAGTTGGCATAGTGATTTTAATACCCATTTTAATATTTATAGTCATTAAAAAATTAAGGGTAAAAAGAACGAAGTAAATTGATCAATCCAAGATGTTTTCCAACTCTTAGGATTAATATTACAGCAGTATTACCAAAGAAATTAACAAATAATATGAAAAGAATGAAGAAATTGTTTAAAAGTATGATATAAATATTGTAATTATTAGTGTTCATTTTCGAATACCTATGTTATAATGTTTTTATAGTATTTGGGTCATAATACAGATTTTCATGTGAGGTATAAGGATGGATACAAAAATATTATTGGAAAATGGTACCAATGAGTTAGAAGTTTTAGAATTTACCTTGGATGGTAATTCCTATGGTATCAATGTAGCTAAGATTAAGGAAATTATTAATTATCAAACAGTGACACCGGTACCAAATGCGCATCCCAGCATAGAAGGTATTTTTATGCCGCGTGATAGGATGATTACTGCAATCGACCTAAAGAATTGTTTGCAAAGAGGTGTTTCAAGTGATGGCGGCCTGTTTATTGTGACTAATTTTAATAAATTAGACATAGCATTCCATGTGGATAGTGTAGTAGGTATTCATCGTGTATCATGGTCTAATATTATTAAGCCGGATTCGGCGATAGCAGCAGATAGTACGGCATCAGGGATCGTGAAGCTTAATAATAAACTGATTATTATTCTTGATTTTGAAAAGATTGTTTCCGATATTAATCCTGAAACAGGACTTAGGACTGCTCAATTAGATGAATTGGGGCAACGTGAAAGATCTGATGTTCCTATTTTAATAGCAGAGGATTCTCCTTTATTAAATCGTTTGATTGTAGATGCATTACATAAATCCGGATATATGAATTTGATACATACTGAAAATGGTAAGGAAGCATATGATAAAATTATCCGGTTTAAAGAAGAAGGAACATTGGATAAGTATGTAAGATGTGTGATAACAGATATTGAGATGCCTATGATGGATGGTCATCGCCTTCTTAAGCTTCTTAAAGAAGATCAGGCCACTGAAAATATACCGGTGATTATTTTCTCGTCTTTAGTAAATGATGAGATGCGGTTAAAGGGGGATCGTTTAGGTGCAAGTGCTCAGCTATCCAAACCAGAGATCGGTAAATTGGTACATGTTTTGGATGAGTTATTATCTTAAATAAAATGGGCTAATATAATAGGGTGAAAGCCGGGAGAATTCCCGGCTTTTCTGATAGGAGTATTGTGAAGGAACAAATGAAAGAAGCAGAGTATATAAAGGATATTGTGAAAGAAGCGGATATGGTTTTGGTGGGAATCGGAGAGGAATTTGAAGGGGACGATTACTTAATGGAAAACGCTGCATATCAGCAGATATGTAATATAATCTCTGAAAAAGAGCTTTTATGGGTAATGCCATATGTAAAAGCTTATTTTTTAAAAGAGAATAATCAGTTAAAGCAGGCATATGAAAACCTTGCTAAACTATTAAAGAATAAGAATTACTTTATTGTTTCTGTATGTATGAATGGTTATCTTTCTAAAGCAGGGCTGCGGGCAGATAGATTTGTTGAAACATGCGGTTCTTATGAAAAAATGCAATGTCAGAAAGGCTGCAGTCAAAGTGTTAGGGAGACTTATGATAGGTTGATTCAAGAAGTAGAATCTTGCTGTAAAAATGAAAAAGATTGGAACGATTTAGAACAGCCTACTTGTGATTTATGCGGTGCAGCTTATGTATTTAACAGTCTTTATTCAGAAAAATATCTGGAAGAAGGGTATAGTGAAAACTGGATTCTTTATACAAAGTGGCTTCAGGGAACGGTAAACAGAAAATTATGTGTATTGGAGTTAGGTGCCGATATGATGTTCGCAAGTGTTACCAGATTCAGGTTTGAAAAGATAGTGAACTTAAATCAAAAGGCGCAGTTGTTAAGGATACATAAGCATTTATATCAATTACCGGAAGAAATTGGAAATCGGGGATTAGGAATTTCGCAGAATAGTGTAAAATACATGGCAGAAATGACGGATTTGTGATAAACTGATTTTAATTCAAATTTGACAGATAAATATTATAAGAAGAGGGCATTACATGAGTTCTAAAGAAGAGTATTTGGATGGTTTATTAAAATCAATGAATGGAGAAGAGACAAAAGCTTCGGAGGATACCGCTATGACAGCGGAGGAAATCGAGGCTATGTTTGCTGCCGCAGAAAAGGTTGCCTTGGGAGATGATTCGGAGGAAGAAGTGCAGGAGTCTGTACAGGTATCATCGGAATCTGAAAACTTACCGGCCGAACCGGACCAAGAGTCCGGAGAACCCGTAGATGAGTTTGCAATGCCCATGGAAGAAGATAAAACGGAGGATACCCTAGAGCAGGTAGCAGATGCGTTTGATTCGGCTGTAAGTCATACGGTTGAAAGCACGAAGATGATGTCTCAAGAAGAAATAGAGCAACTTTTATTGGCTTCGGCGGAGAATAAAGGAGATTTGGGAGAAGAGGATACTGCACAGGCATTTATGTCTGAAAATGCGCAAGAGGAAGAATTGATTGCTCTTTTAGGGAGCCTGCAAGAGGATACGGATCTTAATGAAATAAGTGATTTGCTTGAAAAATCTGATAATAATGAAGCTGTTGATGAAAATGTTTTTAATCTGTTAAACGAAGAGGATGCAGTAGATATAGTAGATATTGACAATATAGAAAATATTGAAGATAGTGAGAAAGAGGACGGCAAAAAGAAAAGAAGGAAAAAACTCAGAGAGAAAAAGCCAAAAGTAAAAAGAGCAGATAAAAACAAAGATATAGATGTAAATAATGCAGCGGAGACAGATATCGATGCAGAGGCAGAAATTGCCCCATTAGAAGGGGAAGACGCAATTGAAGAGAAAATAAAAAAGAAGGGTTTCTTTGTTAAATTATTTTCAACTCTGACTCAGGAAGTTGCAGAGGAAGCGGTCTTGGATGAAAACCTGTCTATTATGCAGGAACTGGAAGAAGAAGATCGGGAAGCAGCAAGAAGAAAGAAAAAGATAAAAAAGGGTAATATGCCTGTCAAAGGTAGGAGAGGCGAGGAAGACAAAGACGACGGAGAAGATGCAAGAAGAGGTTCAAGGGCTGTAAAAAAACCATCAAAACCGGTAAAACCCAAAAAGGTTCGTAAGATAAAAGAGCCGGTTATAGATGAAAAGCCACCAAAGAAAATATCCAAAAAAAGTATTTTTGTAGTAATGCTGTTTGCTACAACTGTATTTGCGGCTATCTTGTTTTTAGGTATCTTTCTATCTAATTTTATCCGAATGCAAAGTGCAAAGGCAGCATTTGCAAAGCAGGATTATATGACCTGCTATGAAGAAATGTATGGTCTAAATCTTTCTGAGGAAGAAAATGAAATATTTAAGCATTCTGAAATCGTATTAAAATTACAGAGACGGTTAGACATATACCAAAAATATATAAAAGAGGATAATGAGCTATATGCTTTAGATTCATTAATGCAGGCCGTTGCCGGTTATGATGAAATGTATGCAAAGGCACAAAAATACGGTGCTGCTACTGAAGTTGCCGCATTATATAATTTAATATTGCAAATATTGGAGGATAATTACGGCCTGACACAGGATGTGGCAAGAGCGATAGCCCTGTGTGAGAGTGATGTGGATTATACCAGATATCTGACTGCATTGACGGAAGGATCATCTGTTACCGAAGAAGGGGGCGGGGGAAGCATTACTTTACCGTCAGAAGGTATGCCGGATGTTTTGCCGGCAGAGGAAGAATTGACACAGCCTAATTTTGTAGATCAGGAGGACAATAGTTAGGATGGTAGCTATCATTGACTACGATGCAGGCAATATAAAAAGTGTGGAGAAAGCGGTTCAGTTTCTTTCGGGAGAAGTGATTGTTACCAGAGATGCAAAAACAATATTACAAGCTGATCATGTGATTTTGCCCGGAGTAGGCTCTTTTGGTGATGCTATGGGTAAACTACGGCAATACGGATTGATTTCAGTCATAAAGCAGGTCATAGAAAAGGGTACCCCTTTTCTGGGTATCTGTCTGGGACTGCAGTTATTGTTTGAAAGCAGCGAGGAAAGTCCGGGTGTGGAAGGTCTTGGAATTCTCAAAGGCAAAATATTGCGTATTCCCGATATAGATAGCCTTAAGATTCCTCATGTAGGTTGGAATTCTCTTACCTTATCATCTTCGGGAAGGTTTTTTGTGGGGATACCCCAGGAAGCATATGTATATTTTGTACATTCTTATTATCTTGAGGCAGAGGAAAAAGCGATTGTGACTGCTACAACGGAGTATGGTACCCATATTCATGCATCCATTGAAAAAGATAATGTATTTGCTTGTCAGTTCCATCCGGAAAAAAGTTCCGATGTGGGGCTTTCTATATTAAATAATTTTATTACGCTAAGGAGAGATAACTGATGCATACTAAGAGAATCATTCCCTGCCTGGATGTAAAGGACGGCAGAGTAGTAAAAGGTGTTAATTTTGTGAATTTTAAAGATGCGGGCGATCCGGTTGAAATAGCTTCGGCATATGACAAAGCTGGAGCCGATGAAGTGGTGTTCTTAGATATTACAGCTTCCAGTGAAGACCGTTCCACTGTGGTGGATATGGTGCGTAAGGTGGCTGAAAAAGTATTTATTCCCTTTACGGTAGGAGGCGGTATCAGGACTGTGGAGGATTTTAAAGTACTGCTTAGAGAGGGTGCGGATAAGATTTCAATTAATTCTGCTGCTATTATGAATCCGAAGCTGATAGCTGATGCGGCGGATAAATTCGGAAGCCAGTGTGTGGTAGTAGCAATTGATGCTAAGAAAAGAGCGGATGGGGGCTATAATATTTACAAGAACGGCGGACGAATAGATATGGGGATAGACGCTGTGGAATGGGCTATGGAGGCTGAAAAGCTGGGTGCGGGTGAAATTCTGCTGACCAGTATGGACTGTGACGGAACAAAGGCGGGATATGATATACTGCTTACTAAGGCGGTTTCGGATGCTGTTAAGATTCCGGTCATCGCTTCCGGCGGTGCCGGCACTATGGAACATTTTTATCAGGCCCTGACAGAAGGCGGTGCAGAGGCTGCATTGGCGGCTTCCTTATTTCATTATAAAGAATTAGAAATTACAAAAGTGAAAGAATACCTGCGCGGGAAAGGTGTATCTGTCAGGTTATAAGAGGATAAAATAATGGGGATGCTAACAGGAGAATGGCTTACGGCACTTTCACCGGAGTTTAGAAAGCCATATTATGCTAAATTATTTCATTTTATAAAAAAAGAATATAGTACAAAAAAGATTTTTCCGCCTTCGTATGATATTTTTAATGCTTTACATCTGACACCGCTCAATGAAGTAAAGGTAGTGATTCTGGGACAGGATCCCTATCACAATGACGGTCAGGCGCATGGACTTTGCTTCTCGGTTAAACCGGACGTGGATATCCCTCCTTCTTTGGTCAATATATATCAGGAGCTACAGGATGATTTGGGTTGCTATATACCCAATAACGGATATTTGGTTAAATGGGCAGAACAAGGTGTTTTGCTTTTAAATACGGTATTGACCGTTCAGGCTCACGCTGCTTTTTCCCATCGTAATATGGGATGGGAAGAGTTTACGGATGCTGCCATTGAGGTATTAAATAAAGAGGACAGACCCATGGTATTTATTCTTTGGGGAAAGCCGGCTCAGAAAAAGAAGGAAATGCTTCATAATAGTAAGCATTTGATATTAGAGGCGCCTCATCCAAGCCCTTTATCGGCATACAGAGGTTTTTTTGGCAGTAGGCCATTTAGTAAAACAAATGAATTCTTAACTAAAAATGGGATTAAGCCAATTGATTGGCAGATAGAAAATATTTAACTGAGGTTTAAAATGGACGAATTTACCAGGACAAGAATGTTGTTAGGTCGGACGGCTATGGATAAACTAAAGAATGCACGCGTGGCAGTATTTGGTGTAGGCGGCGTGGGCGGCTATGCGGTGGAAGCATTGGCAAGAAGCGGTGTAGGCAGCTTGGTGCTTATAGACAATGATAAAGTATCCCTGAGTAATATCAACAGACAGATTATTGCTCTTCATTCCTCTATGGGAAGATATAAAACAGAGGTGATGCGGGAACGGATACTTGATATTAACCCTAAAGCGCAGGTAGAGATTTATACCTGCTTTTTTCTGCCGGAAAATGCGGATGAATTTGATTTTTCATCCTATGATTATGTGGTGGATGCCGTGGATACGGTTACTGCAAAAATAGAAATCATAATGCGGGCTAAGAAAGAAAATAAACCAATAATTTCCGCAATGGGAGCCGGTAATAAATTAGATGCTTCCAAGTTTGTGGTAACTGATATCTATAATACCCAAATGTGCCCCTTGGCAAAGGTTATGAGAAAAGAATTGCGAAGCAGAGGAGTCAAGGAGCTAAAGGTAGTATATTCCACTGAACAACCTATAAAGCCCCAGCTTGAAGAAGGGAAAGAAACACAGGAAATCAGGCGAATCACACCCGGGAGTATTGCATATGTACCAAGCACAGCCGGTCTATTGTTAGCAGGTGAAATAATTAAGGACATTATTTCCTAAAAGGTATTGACAATTTGTGCAAGAACTATTATAGTGTTCCAATAAAGAACCACTAAAAAGACTGCTATGAAAGAGGGGTTTTTTCAAGATTATGGATGATGCGCAATGTATACAAAAATTAATGCTCTTTGGATTAACCAGACAAGAGGCCATTATTTATATATGTCTGTATCAAAACGGTGAATTGACGGGATATGAAGCCGCTAAGCAGACGGGTATATCCAGATCCAATGTATATAGCACATTAGCAAATCTTGTGGAGTGGGGAGCCGCTTATATTGCAGATGGCAGTGCCAGTAAGTATATAGCTGTGCCCGTAGAAGAGTTTTGTGAGAACTGTATCCGCAGACTGCATCAGGCCAAGGAAGCTCTGATAAATAATTTGCCGAAACAGCATTTTGGGGGAGAGAGCTATATTACTATTACGGGGAACAAACATATTCAGGATAAAATAATAAACATGTTAAGGGGAGCGGACAAGCGCATTTATCTTTCGGCACCGCAACAAATTTTGAAGTATTTGTTAAGTGAAATATTGGTGTTGATTGAAAAAGGTATCAAGGTTGTGCTGATAGCTGATGATTTGCCTAAAGGGATACCGGTGAAGAAGCAAGATGAAACAGGAGCCTTATTTTATCGGGCCGATGGAGAAAATGTCCAGTATAGACAGAAACAAATAAGACTTATTATTGACTCTACTCACGTTTTAACGGGGGATGTTGGCGGAAGCAATAGTGATACATGTTTATACAGTAATCAGAAAAATTTTGTGAGTGTCTTTAAAGAGGCTATGCACAATGAGATAAAGCTAATTGAATTAGCGGATAGAAAGGTGTAAATAGGATGAAAAAAGCATTTGTAACGAAAGAAAAGGTAGAAGAAATTGTTAAAAATCACCCCACCCCTTTTCACATTTACGACGAAAGGGGTATTAGAGAAAATGCAAAGGCATTGAAGGAAGCATTTGCATGGAATAAGGGATTTAAAGAATATTTTGCAGTAAAGGCTACTCCCAATCCTTTTTTAATTAGGATTTTAAGAGAATATGGTTGTGGCTGTGATTGTTCATCTTTAACGGAAATGATGTTAAGTGAGGCAATGGGGATTACAGGGAAGGATATTATGTTTTCTTCCAATGACACCCCTGCTGAAGAATATGACTATGCAAATAAGCTAGGTGCAATTATTAATTTAGATGATATTACTCATATAGAGTTTTTAGAAAAAACCATTGGTACGATTCCGAAAACCATAAGCTGCCGATTTAATCCCGGCGGATATTTTTCCGTTGCAAACAGCATTATGGACAACCCCGGGGATGCAAAATATGGATTTACAGAAGCGCAGATGTTTGAGGGATTTAAAATATTAAAAGCTAAGGGCGTTGAAAATTTTGGGATTCATGCATTTCTTGCAAGCAATACCGTAACCAATGAGTATTATCCGGAATTGGCAAAGCAAATGTTTGAGCTGGCGGTAAGGTTGAAGGAAGAAACCGGTGCTAATATTACATTTATTAATCTTTCAGGCGGTATCGGTGTTCCTTACAAACCTGAGGATAAACCCAATGATATTTATGTAATCGGAGAAGGGGTACGAAAGGTTTATGAGGAGATTTTAGTGCCTGCGGGAATGGGAGAACTAGCAATATACACTGAGCTGGGACGGTTTATGATGGCACCCTACGGACATCTGATTACCCAGGCAATACATGAAAAGCATACTTATAAGGAGTATATCGGAGTTGACGCCTGCGCAGTAGATCTCATGCGTCCTGCGATGTACGGTGCTTATCATCATATATCGGTTTTGGGAAAAGAAAATATGCGCTGTGATCATAAATATGATGTAACAGGCTCTCTTTGTGAGAACAATGATAAATTTGCCATCGACAGAATGCTTCCTCAGATTGATAAGGGAGACTACTTGGTGATTCATGATACAGGTGCACATGGATATGCAATGGGATATAATTATAACGGTAAATTAAAGTCTGCAGAACTTCTATTAAAAGAGGACGGAAGCGTAGAACTCATCAGAAGAGCAGAAACACCCAAAGATTATTTTGCTACCTTTGATTGCTTTCCAATTTATGATAAATTAAATGAACTAAAATCAGACTGATGTTTAAAGAAATTACTTGCAAGCAACAGCCGGATATGGTAATATAATATTCGGCTGTTAAAAGCCAAATGCAGGAGTGGCGGAATGGCAGACGCAGTGGACTCAAAATCCACCGTTGGTGACAATGTGAGGGTTCAAATCCCTTCTCCTGCATCAAAGAGGCATAGTTTCCTACTAGGGGACTATGTCTTTTTTCGTGGATAAATGCGTGCACTCAAAGATGTTCCCGGAGGAATACTCTGGGTGACATCGTTTCCGCTAAAACCGCATCGAAGAAGTATTAACATTGGATTAACATTGGAGTTACTATAATTTTATAGGGAGGTGTAATATGCGGCTATTGATTATTGAAGATGATATGCAGTTAGCAAGTGAAATGAAAATAGGGGTGGAAAGGCAAGGTTTTGTGGAATTAACTTCTCGCATTCATGCGGTCATTCGCCGTTACTACGGAAGGTCAAATCCAAAGATTTCCATTGGGCAGTTAT
>CAZJAS010000082.1:0-9084 GCA_964544135.1 uncultured Clostridium sp.
CAGTTGGTCCAATCATTTCAGGGGCCTCTACTCTCCATAGTACTTTGTCAGCCGGTTTTTCTAACCATTCCAAAGTATTATGGAGAGTAGAGCCCAATTAAACAAATTTCACAAATACCTAATTTCTCACACATAAGAAAGGAAATAATATGGAAACTAAAACAGCAGGATTACAAGAAAACAAGATGGGAACTATGCCGGTCAATAAACTGTTGATTAACATGTCCCTGCCCATGATGGTTTCCATGCTGGTGCAGGCGCTTTATAATGTAGTAGACAGTATCTTTGTGGCAAGAGTGGATGAGTATGCGATACGTGCGGTTTCTCTGGCATTTCCCATTCAAAGCCTTATGATTGCAGTCGGAATCGGTACGGCTGTGGGTGTGAATGCATTATTGTCCAGAGCCCTTGGAGAAAAGGACTATGGAAAGGCAAATAAAGCAGCGGCTAACGGTGTATTTGTGATACTGATCTGCTATTTGCTATTTTTCGTGGCAGGTTTAACGATTGTGGAGCCTTTTATGGCCAGTCAGACAGATGTACCCTTGGTTAAGGAATACGGAATTTCCTATTTAACCATATGCTGTACCTGCTCCTTTGGTATGTTCATACAGATTATTTTTGAAAGACTGCTCCAGTCAACGGGCAAAACCATGTTTACCATGATTACCCAAGGAAGCGGAGCCATCATTAATATTATATTAGACCCCATCCTTATTTTTGGGCTCTTCGGATTTCCCAGATTGGAGGTAGCGGGCGCGGCAATCGCAACCGTAACCGGACAGATTGTGGGAGGGATTATAGCGATTATCTTCCATTTACGATTTAACAAAGAGATAAAATTAAATATAAAGAAGTTTAAACCGGATTTATCGGTAATCAGACATATTTACGCAGTAGGTGCCCCTTCTATCGTTGTACAGGCAATCGGTTCCGTTATGATCTACGGAATGAATTTGATTCTGGCGGCATACGGTGTGGCACAGACGGTATTCGGTCTTTACTTTAAACTCCAAAGCTTTATTTTTATGCCGGTTTACGGTCTCAACAATGGCATGGTGCCTATTATTGCTTATAATTATGGTGCCGGTAATAAGGATCGTGTGATAAAAACCATTAAGATGAGCATCCTATATGCCGTAAGTATTATGCTTATTGGACTGACTATTATGGAATTGTTTCCCGCACAGCTTTTGGCTATGTTTAAGGCAACGCCGGAGCTTTTGGAAGTAGGAGTGCCGGCCCTGCGTATTATCTGCATAAGCTTCATGTTTGCAGGATATTGTATTGTGGTAGGAAGTGTGTTCCAAGCACTTGGGAACGGCATCTACAGTATGATTATATCCATAGCCAGGCAGCTTTTGGTCTTGCTCCCCGTAGCCTATTTCTTGTCTCTTACCGGAAAGGTGGTAAATATCTGGTGGGCAATTCCCATTGCGGAAATTATGTCCGTAATTTTAAGCACATATTTTTTACGTTTGATCTATAAAAAAACCATTAGGCATATCGGGAAACCTTGACAAAGCCTTTTGTAAAATAGTATACTATTGTGAAACGCCTGATAAGGCGTTTATGCGGTTATGATGGAATTGGCAGACATGTAAGATTTAGGTTCTTATGCCGAGAGGCGTGTGGGTTCGAGTCCCACTAACCGCACTTTTATGGCTTTTATAAGCTGTTCCCTGCATGGTGCATCTAATGAATGGGAGAAACGTTTTTTATGAGAGTTTTTGCCAAAAAGCTTAAAAATATTTATCTGCTGTCCTTTTGCATTCCGGTTCTGGGAATGCTGGGGATTTTTATTGCAAGGGGCATTTTTCCCTTCGGTAAGAATAGCTTTATGTATTCTGATATGTATCATCAATATATTCCCTTTCTAACAGAATTTTGGAGAAAATTACACAATGGTGAAAGCCTGGCTTTTTCTTGGTATACGGGAATGGGCTCTAATTTTTTTGCTGTTTATGCTTATTATTTGGCAAGTCCTTTAAACTGGCTGGCCTTTTTATGTCCCGAGAAATTTTTAGTGGAGTTTATGAGTTATCTCATTGTGCTCAAGATAGGACTATGCGGACTCACCTTTTCTTATTATTTGAGGAGGCGTTTTCAGACAAAGGATTTACGTATCGTTTGGTTTTCCGTGTTTTATGCCATGTCAGGTTTTATTGCCGCCTATAATTGGAATCATATGTGGATGGATTGCCTGTGGCTGGCACCCTTGGTTATTTTGGGTTTAGAGGAGCTGGTAAAAAATGGAAAATGCAGATTATACTGCCTGACCCTTACCGCCTCTATTTTTACCAATTATTATATTTCCATAATGCTTTGTATTTTTCTGGTGCTCTATTTCTTGCTGCAGTTATTTACAAACGGTCTGTCGTGGAAGAAAAAAGGGCGTGCCATCCTGCATTTTACCATAAGCTCTTTACTGGCAGGAGGAATGGCAGGCATCCTATTATTTCCTGCCATGAAGGCCATGAGCGTGACGGATTTTCATGCAATCAGTTTTCCCAAGAAAATCGAATTCTATTTTAATGCATTGGAAATGCTTGCAAGGCATGTGCCCATGTTGCCCACGGAGAGAGGGTTGGATCATTGGCCCAATATTTATTGCGGTGTCCTTGCTTTTATTTTGGTACCCATTTACCTCTTCCATAAAAAGATTAAATTAAGAGAGAAAATAGGGCGTATTCTTTTATTGATCATTATGCTTCTTGGTTTTTCTGTGAATCTATTGAATTTTATATGGCATGGGTTGAATTATCCTGACTCACTGCCTGCCAGACAATCCTTTCTCTATATCTTTGTCATATTAACCATGTGTTTTGAAGCAGTGTATCGTAACGGAGAAAACGGTAAATGGAACCGCATTGCAGGAGTGGCAAGCGGGTTGATTTTACTGGCTGCATGTGGTGTTTTTGTTACAACGGATGGATTGACTGTAGGAGTAATGACCTGCGCCTGGATCTTTTTGGTGGGCTATCTTCTTATGGCAATACTGTTTCATCCCCGAATATTTAAAAAGCCTAAGAAAAATAAAGCTTTGCGGAAGCTTGCCATATACGGGAAATGGGCAGTGCTCCTTTTGGTAACTGCAGAAGCGGTTCTGAATATGGAACAGACCAGTGTAAGCAGTGTACAAAGGGATTATTATTTAAATAAAAAAGAAGATTATCAGATTCTTGCTGCTATGGCCAGAGAAGAAAATAATGAATTTTATCGCTTTGACAGTAATAATCAAATGACTAAAAATGACGGAACATTGAGCGGGTACCCTTCTGCTTCTATTTTTTCATCCACCATTAACGGCAGTGTGAAGGAGTATTACTGGTCGCTTGGAATGGGTGGCAGTAAGGTTTCTTATTATTATAGAGGGGCAACACCTTTTGCCGCGGCATTATTGGGTGTGAAGTATACCTTTACCGAGCAGGAAGCTATGGATGCGGATTTATATGATTTGGTGGGACAGCATGGAGAGCTTTATCTTTACCGAAACAAATATACTCTTCCTGTGGGCTTAATTATGTCCGGTGACCAGCTTGCTGTATTTTCACGGGAAATAGAACCGGGAGGGGGCAACCCCATCATTACACAGAATAATATTATACGAAGTCTCTGTGACGGTGCTTCCCTGTTTTCCAATGTAAATGCAAATGAGATGACGATAAAGGACAATCAGATAACGGTAAAAGTAGATAAAGACGGTCATTTGTATGCGTTAGTCACCGGTAGGCCCGAGGGCGATGTGGTGCTTGCCCGGGGGGACGAGACGGTAACGCTTTCGAATGTAAGCAGTGAGCATCTTCTTGATTTGGGTTATTTTGCTGCGGGAGATGAGTTTATCATTACAGCAGAGGAAGAGGAATCTCTTATCTTTCGGATGTACCGCTTATCCGTTGATACACTAAAGGAAGCGATTGCGGTATTGGGGAGGGAGCCCTTTGTGTCCGCATCCTATACGGCAAATACTCTTACAGGCACAGTAACGGCGGCAGAAGAAGGATATCTGGTCCTTGCGGTGCCCTACGAGACAGGTTGGGAAATCCTGGTAGACGGAGTAGCGGCAGAGTACGAAAGATTTGCAGGAACAATGCTGGCGGTGCCGGTAACGGCGGGAACCCATACCATTGAAATGACTTATACCATACAAGGGATAGCAGCAGGTTTACTCTGCAGTATAGCCAGTCTGGCAATTTTTTTGCTGATATACGGACGACCGAAGAAGAAGGCCGCTCTGATTACCGAGCCGGCATCTGAAGGAATAGAAACTATCAATGTGCAAGAGGAATGAAGGGAGAAAAAAATGCTGGGAAATGTAATCGTAGGACAGTCGGGTGGACCGACAGCAGTTATTAACGCCTCCGTTGCCGGTGTGTATATTGGGGCAAAAAGGGCGGGAGCGCAAAAAGTGTATGGTATGGTACATGGTATTCAAGGTTTTTTAGAGGATAAGGTTCTTGATTTGGATGAATATCTGGCGGATGAGGACGGAATAGAATTGCTTAAAAGAACACCTTCTGCTTTTTTAGGCTCCTGCAGGTATAAATTACCAAAGCCTAAAGGCAATGAAGAAGTGTATGAGAAAATATTTGCAAGGATGGATCAATATGATATTTCCTGTTTATTTTACATAGGCGGAAACGACTCCATGGATACGGTGAAGATGTTGTCTGATTATGCAAAGGAAATCGGAACAGATAAAAAGTTTATCGGTATTCCTAAGACTATTGATAATGATTTGCCGGTTACGGACCATTGCCCCGGCTATGGCTCGGCAGCCAAGTATATTGCTACTTCCTTAAAAGAGATCATAAGGGATAATGCCGCTTACGGAGATTACAGAACCGCTATCCTAATTGTTGAGATTATGGGGCGTCATGCGGGCTGGCTTACGGCAGCAGCAGCATTGGCTAAGGACGAAACCTGTGAAGGTGTGGATGCCATCTATCTTCCGGAGAATGTATTTGATATAGACGCTTTTATACAAAAAGTGGATGATTTGGCGCAAAAGCAGAAGTCCATCGTGATTGCGGTTTCAGAGGGAGTCCATATGGCGGACGGCAGGTTTGTATGTGAGTTGAGCGGTACGGGCACTGATAAAACAGATGTATTCGGTCATAAGCAGCTTTCCGGCTGCGGTGTTTATCTTGCCGGTTTGATACAGGAAAAATTAGGACATAAGGCAAGGGCTGTGGAATTTTCCACTCTCCAGCGTTCCGCATCTCATATTGCTTCCCTTACGGATATCGAGGAAGCATTTATGGCAGGTGAGGCAGCGGCGGATGCGGCTGCGGCAGGGGAAACGGCTATGATGGTAACTTTATTAAGAGAACCGGGTGTGGAATATAAATGCAGTACAGGTTTGCATGATATTCATGATATAGCCAATGTGGAGAGAAAAGTACCCCTTGAATGGTTGAGTGAGGATGGATGTCAGATAAGCGGTGACTATGAGGCTTATGCAAGACCTCTCATACAGGGAGAATTGCTTCCGATATTTGTAAATGGAACTCCCAAGCACCTGATTAGAAAATAGAAACCGTTTCGGTTTACGAAACAATACGAAAAAATGCTTGACAACCTGTCAGGCATTTTGTATGATGACTTCAGAAAACGTTTTCCGAAAGGAGGCTATATGATTTCCATTAAGGATGTCGCCAGACATGCTGGAGTTGCGATTTCTACGGTTTCAAAGGTATTGAACGATTATCCCAATATCAGTGAGGAAACCAGAATAAAGGTAAATAAGTCGATTGCAGAGTTAAATTTTGTACCGAATTCCATTGCTGCGGCACTTTCTTCCAAGCAATCCGGCCGTGTGGCATTATTGATTAATATGATTGCGAAGACGCAGGCCATCGATGAGATTGATATGCAGTATTTATCCGGTGCCATTAAAAAATCCAAGGAGCTTGGGCTGGATGTGATAACGGTATTTTTTTCCATGCTGGAGGACTATACCTTAGAAGAAATGATTGCTTATTTTAAATCACAAAATATTACCGGGATTGCTATTTATGGTATGAGTAAAGAGGATAAGGTACTTCATCAACTGATCAGAAGCCAAACCTTTAAAATAGTGCTCGTGGATGCCCCCATGGTGAATGAATCCACATCAACGGTCTGGATTGATCATATGCAGGCACAATATGATGTGGCAGAAAAAACAATCAAAGAAAATAAATGTAAGAAGGTATTATATATTGCCGGTAAAAAAGACGGATATATAACAGAGAAACGACTTTTGGGAATAAAAAAATTAGCTGAGGATTTGGATTTAAAGCTTCTGGTAAGGGGGGGTGAGTTCTCGGAGTTAAAGGCCAGAAACCTAACTTTTAAATATGCTGCCGCCAAGGATGTGGTAGTTTGTGCCTCGGATTTAATGGCAATCGGTGCTATGAAGGCATTGATGGAAATGGATATTTTCCGGCCGGTTTGTGGTTTTGACGGTATTATGCTGATGGGATATGTGGGAAAGCAGATGAATACCATCGGGCAGAATTTCAGTTTTATTTCTGCAAGAGCGATAGAGGAGCTAAATCGGCTCATGAATGGGGAAAAAGGACGTGAAGTCGTTTTGCCCTATAGTATAGAGCGGTTAGAATATTTAAATATAATATGTTAGTACAAAAAGAGCATACTGAATAAAGAAAGAAACGAGCAGGAAAAAGGAGACGAAAAATGAATTTGGAACAGAAATTAAGTGCATTGACACAAAAGAATTACAAGAAGGATATCGAAAAATGCAGCAATGAGGAATTGTACTATAGTCTTTTGCATCTCACAAAGGAGTATATGAAAGAAACCCCAACCATTCAAGGAGATAAAAAAGTATATTATATTTCCGCCGAGTTTTTAATCGGTAAGTTGATGTCTAATAATTTGATTAATCTTGGTTTATACGATGAAGTCAATGCGCTGTTTACGGCAAAAGGGAAATCATTGGCTGAGGTGGAAGAAATAGAGCCGGAGCCTTCTTTGGGTAATGGCGGCCTGGGCCGGCTGGCTGCCTGTTTCTTGGATTCTATAGCAACATTGGGACTACCCGGTGACGGTATCGGGCTGAACTATCATTTAGGCCTGTTCAAACAGGTATTTACGGATCAATTACAGGATGCACAGAGGAATGACTGGATAGAACCGCAGTCTTGGCTGAATAAGACCGATACCACATTTGAAATTGAATTTGGTGATCGCATTGTTACATCCAGATTATATGATATTGATGTAGTGGGTTATGAAAACGGTGTGAACAAATTAAACTTATTTGATATAGAAACCATCGATGAGTCTATTGTTGAAGACGGTATCAGTTTTGACAAAGAAGATATTGAAAAGAACCTAACCTTGTTTTTGTATCCTGATGATTCCGATGAGGCGGGTAATCTGCTCCGTATTTACCAGCAGTATTTTATGGTTAGCAGCGGTGCTCAATATATTATCAGTAAAATGAAAGAAAACGGATATGATCTGCATAAGATGTACGACCATACTGTGATCCAGATTAATGATACTCATCCCACGATGATTATTCCCGAGTTGATTAGAATCCTGATTTTAGAAGAGGATTTCACCATGTCGGAGGCTATTGATGTGGTAAGCCGTACCTGCGCCTATACCAATCATACTATTTTGGCAGAGGCATTGGAAAAATGGCCTGTAAAATATCTGAAAAAGGTAGTGCCCCAGCTTGTTCCCATTATTAGGGAATTAAATAAGAGAATTGCACAAAAGTACAAGAATCCCAAGGTACAGATTATTGATGAAAATGATCTTGTTCATATGGCACATATTGATATCCATTATGGCTTTTCGGTAAATGGCGTGGCCGCTATCCACACCGAAATCTTAAAAGATAAGGAGCTGAATCCTTTTTATCGGATTTATCCCGAGAAGTTCAATAATAAGACAAACGGAATCACCTTCCGCCGCTGGCTGCTATCCTGCAATCATGAGTTGGCAGAGCTGATTACCAATACCATCGGTGACGGATATAAAAAGGATGCGGGAGAATTAGAAAAATTACTTGCATTTGCGGATGATGAAGCATTCCTGAATAAAATGGAGGATATTAAAAAATATAAAAAGCAGGTTCTTGCTGAATATATTGCTAAAAAAGAAGGTATTGCCATAGATGCCGATTCTATTTATGATATTCAGATTAAGCGCCTTCATGAGTATAAGCGTCAGCAGATGAATGCACTTTATATTATTCACAAATATTTAGAAATCAAGGCCGGTAAAAAGCCGGTAAGGCCACTGACCTTTATTTTCGGCGCGAAAGCGGCACCTGCCTATATCATTGCCCAGGATATTATTCATCTGCTTTTGGTATTGCAGGAAATTGTATCAAAGGATCCCAAGGTAAGCCCTTATATGAAGGTAATCATGGTTGAAAATTATAATGTTACCTATGCCGAAAAGCTGATTCCTGCCTGCGATATTTCCGAGCAGATTTCGCTGGCATCCAAGGAAGCTTCCGGAACCGGAAATATGAAATTCATGCTAAACGGTGCGGTGACTCTGGGTACCTCTGATGGTGCAAATGTGGAAATCGGTGAGCTTGTGGGAGAAGATAATATTTATATCTTTGGTGAGAAATCCGAGCAGGTAATTGCACATTACGAAAAATCCGATTATGTTTCCAAAGAATACTATGACGAAAATACCGTGATTCAGGAGGCAGTGGATTTCATCATCAGCCCCGAAGTGCTAAAGGTAGGGAATAAGGAAAACTTAGAGAGGCTTTACAATGAAATTCTAAACAAGGACTGGTTTATGACTCTCTTGGATTTGGAAGATTATATTGCAACAAAGGACAGAATATTTGCCGATTATGAAGATAGAGATAAATGGAAGAGGATGATGCTTACCAATATTGCGAAGGCCGGTTTCTTCTCCTCTGACAGAACAATCTTCGAGTATAATAGGGATATCTGGAAATTAAAATAATAATATATAAAGTACGCAATGACTGTTTCCGGCTGTATCAAATGACAGATTGGTGATTGACAAAAAGAGCGGATAGTGGTGTACTATATTGTAAAGATTATGACTATCTATAAGAAAGAAAAATAGGTAATT
>CAZJAS010000083.1:0-2330 GCA_964544135.1 uncultured Clostridium sp.
GTCCTTCCGCCATACAGTGCTTTTTTTTGGAATTGCGATAATAGTGTGAAATAAAACATTTCACAATCCTTATTTGTATGTCCGCTAAAGCGGACAGATGGGAGTTAGTGTGAAAAGATATTCTAAGGAGCCAAAATACGGCACCTAAGAATATCTAAATCTCACACTGAAGAATGTCTCTTCGAGCCATTCTTCCCATTTATTATTTATGCCGCTGATGCGGCATGTAGGTTAGTGTGGAAAGAAATTCTAAGTCTTCTTAATACGAAGACTAATAATTTCTAAGTTCCACACCGAAGAATGTCTCTTTAAGCCATTCTTCCCACTCCACTAAAGCGGCATGTAAATTAGAGTTAAAAGTTAAGATTACAACAGAGGATATCATATGGAACAGTTGAAATTTATATTTAAATATATAAAGGGGCATAAATGGCAGTATATCGCAGGTATTCTGACCCTTTTTGTTGTGGATTTTTTAAATCTGTTAATACCTAAGCTCACGGGTACCATAACGGACGGTCTTGCCGGGCATACCATGGATATGCAGGCTGTATGGGAGAATATTGCCAAAATCCTTGCGGTAGGGGCAATATTAGCACTGGGTCGTTTTTTATGGAGGTATTTTTTATTCGGGGCATCCAGGCATATTCAATATGAGCTGCGTAACGGTATGTTTGCTCATCTGGAAACCATGTCTGTGGAATATTATAATGAACATAAAACAGGGGATTTGATGTCAAGGTTTACCAATGATTTGAATGCGGTACGTATGGCAATCGGGCCTGCTGTCATTACAGCTTTTGATGCTACGGTAATGGCGGTTATGGTCATTGTACAAATGATGTACTATGTTAATGTAAAGCTTACATTACTGGCAATTATACCCATGTTTTTTATTGCTGTGGGTGAATTATATTACGGCAGGCTCATGGAAAAACGCTTTCGGGAAAAGCAGGAGGCTGTTTCTCAATTTACAGATCAAGTGCAAGAAAGCCTATCCGGTGTCAGGGTCATAAAAGCGTTTGTACAGGAAAAAGCAGAACGAAAAGCTTTTTCAAAAGTAAATGAGTTGGCCAGACAAAAGAATATGAAGGTAGCAAAGCTGCAGGTAGTTGTTATGCCATTGCTGGATGTGGTAATCGGTGTAAGCAGTCTGCTTACTCTTTTATACGGTGGCTATCTGGCACTGACGGGAGAAATTACATTGGGCCGGTTTGTGGCATTTAACCAATATATCGGTATGTTGGTGTGGCCTATGCTGGCCGCCGGGGAAAGTATTACCTTGCTGTCTCAGGGCTTGGCCTCTATTAAACGTGTGCAGGAAATCTTTTTAGAAAAGCCGGAAATATCCGATGATGAAATAGTGGAAGGAACGGAAGGCATCAAAGGTGAGATTCAATTTAACCACCTCACCTTTTTGCATAACGGGCATAGTGAGCCTACCTTAAAGGATTTATGCCTGAAGGTGCCCGCAGGAACGACTCTGGCTATTATCGGACGAACGGGAAACGGAAAGACTACACTGGTCAATTTACTTTTACATCTATATAATACCCAGGATAATATGATTTTGATTGACGGTCGGGATATCAACAATATTCCGCTAAAGGAATTAAGAGAAAATATTGCATATGTTCCTCAGGACAATTTTTTGTTCTCCGATACCTTAAAAAGAAATATTGCTTTTGGTGTGGAGAGCAGTGAAACCGGGGAAGTTGAGCTTGAGGAAGTGGAAAGAGCGGCCCGGGCTGCCTGTGTGCATGATAATATTATAGCTTTTCCCGATGGGTATGAAACGATTGTAGGCGAAAGAGGCGTTACACTATCCGGCGGGCAAAAGCAAAGAAGCTCTATTGCAAGAGCAATACTTAAAAATTCACCCATAATGATATTGGATGATGCATTGTCTGCTGTGGATACGGATACGGAAAAGCAGATACTTCATAACCTTCGGGAAAACAGGAAGGGGAAAACAACGATTTTAATTGCCCATAGAATTTCCACAATTATGGATGCCGATATCATTGTGGTGTTGGAGGATGGGGAATTCATAGAACAGGGCAACCATGCAAGCCTTATGGAGGTAAATGGGATATATCGGGAAATGTTTGAAAAACAGCAGTTGGAAGCGGGTTTTTTAGAGGGGGACGGATGGGAGTAGTGTGGAAAGAAATTCTAAGTCATCAAAGTACGAAGACTAATAATTTCTAAATTCCACACCGAAGAATGTCTCTTCGGGCCATTCTTCCCACATATTAATTATGTCCGCTAAAGCGGACGGATGGGAGTAGTGTGGAAAGAAATTCTAAGTCATCAAAGTACGAAGACTA
>CAZJAS010000083.1:2430-9025 GCA_964544135.1 uncultured Clostridium sp.
GGACGGATGGGAGTAGTGTGGAAAGAAATTCTAAGTCATCAAAGTACGAAGACTAATAATTTCTAAATTCCACACCGAAGAATGTCTCTTCGGGCCATTCTTCCCACGTATATTTATGTCCGCTATGGCGGACAGACAGGAGTAGTGTATGAAAAGATTACTTGCTTATTTGAAACCATATAAGGCTGCCATGGTACTGGTGACTTTATTAGTGCTTTTCATTACAGCATTGGAGTTATATAAACCGATTATTATCGGTGATGCCATAGATAATTATATCGGTGGGTATAATATTCCTTATACAGAAGCGGAGGAAGGGACCTCAGGTGCTGTTTTTTATGATGGGATTTGGCTGAAGAAAACCAATGAGCTTAACGAAGAAAGCAGCTATTATCAGATATTTTTGTATGATGATAAATACTATATGCTCGAAGATGTGGATCAATCAGTATGTGCGGAGGTAAAGGAAGCGGACGGAGAGAGGCTTTTAAATTTGACCAAAGAGGCCCGGCTGCTTTCTAAGGAGGAGCTTGGAGAGCTAAGGAAAACAGATTTTTCCGGTATCTGTTTGGCTGCTGCAATTTATCTTCTTGTGCTGCTTTGTGTATTCGCTTTTAATGTGGTGCAGACCTATATTTTGCAGAAGTTAGGTCAGGATATTGTCTATCAGATGCGTGAAGAGATATTTGCACATGTGCACAGGCTTTCCCTTCAATTTTTCAACTTAACACCGGTAGGAAAGTTGGTAACACGGGTTGCAAGTGATACGGAAGCCATAAATGAAATGTTTACCAATGTGCTGGTTAAGCTGTTTAAGAATACCATTAAGATACTGGGTTTTGCGGTTGTTATGCTGTCTATTAATGTAAGGCTGACATTATATGCTTTTTTACTATTGCCCATTGTTACCTTACTTACGATTGTATTCCGCTATTTTTCCAGACAGGCATACCGCATTACCAGGAACAGAATAACAGAAATCAATACCTTTTTATCCGAAAATTTATCGGGAATGAAGCTGATACAGATTTTTACAAGAGAAAAAGAGAAATACGATGAATTTGAGCAAAAAAGCTTGGGTATTTTTAAGGCAGGATTTAGAGAAGTTATGATATTTGCTATATTCCGGCCCCTTATCTATATGCTTTCCATCATAGCTTTGGCGATTATGATTGGGAACGGCGGATTTTTGGTATTGTCGGGAGGAATATCCATAGGTGTTCTCTATATTTTTATCAATTACATCAGTTCCTTTTTTGAACCCATTCAGGAATTGGCAGAACAATTCGGTACCTTGCAGTCTTCTTTAGCTTCGGCAGAAAAAGTTTTTCAGATACTGGACGAGGAACCTGAAATTAAAAGTCCGGCAAATCCCGTCCAAGTAACTATTCGGGGACGGATTGAGTTTAGGCATGTATGGTTCGCTTATGAAAAAGAAGAGTATATTTTAAGGGATGTGAGCTTCACCATAGAGCCCGGTGAGAAGGTGGCCTTTGTGGGTGCTACGGGAGCAGGAAAATCCTCCATATTGAATTTGATCGGAAGATATTATGATATTCAAAAGGGTGAAATACTCATAGACGGAGTTGATATAAAGGATATAGATCTTGATGTGCTGCGTCATGCCATAGGTCAGGTTCAGCAGGACGTATTTTTATTTACGGGGGACATTAAGAGCAATATTTCCTTACGCAATGAAAAAATGACACTAGAAGAAATAAAAGCCGCAGCCGAATATGTGAATGCGGATTCCTTCATTGAAAAGTTGCCGCTTTGTTATGATGAGCCGGTTACGGAACGAGGCTCCACACTCTCTGCAGGACAAAGACAGCTTCTGGCGTTTGCCAGAACACTGGCATATGACCCCACCATATTGGTATTGGATGAAGCAACAGCCAATATTGACACGGAGACAGAAAGCCTGATTACAAAAGCCCTTGAAAAATTGATGGAGGGACGCACTACCATTATGGTGGCGCATAGGTTGTCTACGATTCAATATGCAGATAAAATCATGGTTATGCATAAAGGAGAAATTATAGAAAGCGGCAATCATAGAGAGCTGGTACTTTTAGATGGTATGTATAGAAAGCTATATGAATTGCAGCTTACATCCCGATAAAAACCTCTCAATCCATACATTTATTTCACTCTTTTTAAAGAATTTCCAAAGATTTTCTAAATACTATTGACAACTCAATATTATATGGCGTATATTATTGTCACAAAGATATGCTATACGTCGTATAATATTGTAAAAGAAAAAATAGAATATTTAGAAAAGGGAACAGGAGGAGATGGAATGGTATTTAACACAGGCGCAGCCTTGCTTGATGCAATCGTGCTGGCAGTTGTGTCCAAGGAACAGATGGGGACTTATGGTTATAAGATAACGCAGGATGTACGACAGGTAATAGAATTGTCGGAATCCACACTGTATCCGGTTTTGCGAAGATTGCAGAAGGATGAATGTATGATCGTTTATGATCAGGAGTGTGCGGGAAGAAATAGGCGTTATTATAAAATTACTGAAAAAGGAATGGACCAACTAAACATGTACGTAAATGAATGGAAAGAGTATTCCGGTAAAATTTCCGGAATTTTAGAGGGAGGATATTGATATGAGTAAGGCAGAGTTTATGAATGAATTAGCACAGCTGCTTCAAAATATTCCGGAGAATGAAAGAGTAGAAGCACTAAATTATTATGAAGAATATTTTAATGATGCCGGAGAGGAAAATGAGCAAAATGTGCTGCTAGAATTAGTATCTCCGCAAAGAGTAGCCGATAATATTAAAGACGGACTTCGGGCCAATATGGATGCAAGAGATAATATGCAGGGGAGCGGTGCCAACAGTGCCCATCAAAGTGGGGCAGCTTATCAAAATGGTACATCTTATCAGGGAAGCACAATATATCAAGGAAATACATTTTATCAAAACGGGACAAAACCCACTGAAAGTGAAAGCTTGCCCGGTTGGGCCATTGCATTGATTGTAGTAGGAATAATCTTGTTTTCCCCTGTATTACTGGGTTTGCTCGGTACGCTAATGGCAACTGCAGCAACGGTTATAATTGCTTTAGTAGTATTTGTGATCGGATTTGGAGGAAGCGGTATCGCCCTTGCTTTTGCAGGTGTTATACTGGTAGGCACAGGATTGTTTAATATAATATCTACACCCTTTGTAGGCATTACACTTGCCGGAATAGGTTTGCTGTGCCTGGCAATCGGTATCTTATTTATTATTATTACCGTCTTGCTATGCGGCTATGCCGTGCCGGCTGTGGTAAAGGGTATTATATGGTTATGTAAAAAGCCGTTTGAGAAAAAATAGAGAAAGGAGATAAATAATGAAAAGATTTTTAAAGATTTGTGGAATTACAGTAGCAATCATGTTGACATTAGGAATTGCTCTTCTTACAATCGGCGGCTGCGGAGGCGGATTAAAAGCAGCACGGAATATGCTGCTGAACGGCAAGTTTAGTTTCGGCTTTTTTGACAGGGTCAGATCATGGGAGACCGAGTGGGTGTGGAATGAGGATTGGGGAACCTATGATTTGGATGAAACGGAGATATTTGATAACTCTTATGATATAGTCAGAAATCAAAATACCTATTCCCAGACTTTTTCAAAGGAAGCAATTGAAGATTTAAAGCTGGAGCTGGGGGGCTGTATCGTTAAGGTTGCTGTATCACCGGATGCAGATTATCATATATCCGCAGAGAATATCGATTCCTTCCAAACATATGTAAAAGGTGAAATTTTGTATGTAAAAGGCATAAGAACCGGATCATGGGACACATGGTCAGATGATAAATACAATATGAAAGTAACCATATTGATACCGCAAGGCGTGATATTGGAAAGTGCAAAATGTTCTTTGGGTGCGGGAGACTTTACCATTGAATATTTAAATGCAAAGGATATGGAGATTGAATTAGGTGCAGGACGCTTGCGGATAGACTCTTTACAGGCGGATATGCTGGAATGTAATATCGGAGCGGGCCAGATTATTATCAAGGATGGAAAAGTGTCTTCAGATGCCTCTTTGGAAACCGGTGTGGGAGAAGTATCATATACGGGCAGTATCGGCGGCAATTTAGACGCAGATTGTTCACTTGGAAATATGGAAATTGTGATTGTGGGAAGCACAGAAAAAGACCATAATTATGAACTGGAATGTATTGCAGGTAAATTAAGAGCCGGAGAGTATTCCATTTCGGGAGTGATGGCAGATCATCAGATTAATAATAATGCGGACAGTGACTTTAGGCTGACCTGTAATATGGGAAATCTTTCGGTTACTTTTAAATAAGCAGATTCAGGTATTTTTCAAAGCATACACCCTCATGAATGGGAAGATTTGCAGCGGCGGAGCCTTTTGTACAGATGCGTATGAAGTCCGTCGCTTTTTTAACGGACTCGTGAAAGGAAATACCGCTTAATGCATCGGCTGCAATGATTGCGGAAAAAAGATCACCGGTACCCGGACGTGAAGGTCCGCCGGCTTTTGTGGAATAATATGCTTTGGCAGGTGTGGGAGCCGTTTCAGAAATATAGTTGTGGAAGTATCCGTTTTCTTCTATTCCTGTGATTACAATGCGTTTCGGTCCCATTGCATGCAAGTGATTTGTCATAGAGGATAGGAAGTCTTCATCAGGAAGACTTTTCGGATAAGGAGAGTTGGTTAAAAAACATGCTTCAGTAAGATTCGGAGTGATGATATCCGCAATTTTTAATAAAACCAATATGTCCTTATAGTAATCAGGGGATACGGAGGAGTAGAGCCTTCCATGATCACCCATAATGGGGTCTAAAATAAAAAGGGCATTTGCATCCTGCTTCTGCTTTTCAATAAAAGGAGAAAGGATGGAGGCTTGTGCTCCGTTACCTAAAAAACCACATAAAATACCGTCAAAATGCAGATTTAGTTTTTCCCAAGCAGAAAGATAATCCTTTAAATGAGGCGTATAGTCATATTTATGCCAAGTAGGAAAAGCAAGATGGTTGGAAAAGATAGCGGTGGGAACAGGGCAAGCCTTTATGCCCATAACACTGACAACAGGAATAGCAGTTGTCTGTGAACAACTGCCATAGCCTGTAAAATCATTAATTAAAGCAAGTTTTTTAGGTGCTGTATTATTTTGTTTCATATATAACCTCACTCTTGGTCTTTAAGAAAAGCTGCTTTTTTCAGCGCGGGACGTAATGCCAAGTAAAAAATGGAAGCGCAGATTACGGCAACAATAGCATTAACAAAGGTGGTGATTGCTGACATCTTGGCAAGTGCCTTAGCCAAATCCTGAGGAATGCCCAGAAGATAGGTTTTATAAAAATATCCCACTACGGGGTCGGCAACCACATTAAAGGCCATACCGCAAAAGGAAGCAAATACAGTAATACCGGCAATCTGCTTTTTATTTTTAACTTTGCCCAGTTTAAATATTTTATGTGCCACAAATCCTACGATTAAGCCAATTCCCAATTTTAGTAAAAAGGTCTTGGGTGCACTGGTCACATAAGAGGTGGTTAAATCGGCAATCGTCATACCGATGGCACCGGAGAGCCCGCCCCAAAAGCCTCCTATGAGCAAGGCTGCCAATACGCAGAAAACATTGCCTAAATGAAAGGCTGTTTTTTCGGGTCCTACAGGAATATCAATTTTAAAGAAGGCAAAGCCGATATAGCAAAGAGCTGCTAATAATCCGGCTTGTGCAAGCCTGTTTAAATCTGTTTTAGTATTTGCTGTATTCTTTGATGTTAATTTTACGATACCTGCTATGAGGATCAGGATACCTAAAAACAAAAAGGTTAGGGAATAGGAATATGGCTTCTCAAGTGAGAGCTTTCTACTGTTCATATCAGCTTTCTGTGACTGCAAGTCGACGAGCCCTTCTTCCAAAACAACCTTTGCATCCTCACTTTCTGCCAAAGCAATTTCATGTTCCGCATTACTGATTAATTCATTTAATTCGGAAAGAGATGTTTTATAGGTCAGAGACTCGGTATAAGAAGTATGGTATGTTTTGTAGCAGAAAAATATGCCAAGGGCAAAAAGTAAGATACCGATTATTAGGACTATGGGATTTTTTTCTTTCATAAAATTTCCTTTTCTTTACTCAAATTATCTTTTTACTAATTATACATGAAAGTGGCTCTGCTGAAAGTGCCAATATGCAATTATTTATAAATGCCAGTTTTAAATATATAATTATTATATAGGCAAAAGAGTTACATTAAATTGACGAATATCTAATATCAGTATATAATTATATTTGTGTAATTTAAGCACAAAATAAAATAGCATAAATTATTTAAGGAGGGTTTTGTAATAATGGAAAAAGGAAAGTATGGCATCAAGTTATCATTTTACGCAGTAGTTGCTTTTTTACTTGTTATACTCGGAGGAGGAATTCTTCCTTTGATGTTACTGGCCGGTGTTGTGATTTTTGTTGAAAAAAGTGAATGGGCAAGCCGTCAGGTAATAGAGGCAATTTGTTTAAGTGTAGCCTCAGGCATTATTTATACAATTTTGCATTTGTTTGATTTCTTCCATTACATTCCACTATTCGGAAGAGTTTGGAGTATCATTA
>CAZJAS010000084.1:0-8847 GCA_964544135.1 uncultured Clostridium sp.
TCAATAATAAAATATTATTATCACTGAAAACCGTTCGAGAAAGAACATTTTAATTACTATTCCAATTTACATAATTTTAAGGTATAATGTAGCTTATGAAAACATTACGAACATTAAAAGAAGTATTTTTATCATCACTACCACTAGTCGCAATTATAGTAGTTGTTTGTGGTTTTGTGGCACCCCTAAATAATCCTTATGATTATTTTAAATTATTCGTTGGCTATTTTTCTGTTGTAGTCGGTCAGGCAATATTCTTAGTAGGTCTTGACGTCAGTATTCTGCCAATCGGAAAATTTGTAGGGGGTTCACTTAATAAACTGAATAAAACTATTTTTATTGTATCTTTCGGGTTTTTGTTTGGGCTTCTCGCAACTGTTGCAGAGCCTGCACTGGCTGTATTGGCAAGACAAACCAATATGATCTATAGCATAGTTAATGAAACGGTATTTCTGTGGGTTATGGGATCAGGAATCGGTATTCTCGTAGGATTTGCGTTTTATAGGGTCATTAAAAATTACAATATCAAAATAGTATTTGCCGTGCTCTATGCCATTATTTTTACTTTGGTGATTTTTGTACCTGAAGAATTTATTGCCTTGGCTTTCGACGGCAGTGGCGCAACAACGGGTGATATATCCGTACCTTTCATTCTTGCTCTCGGTCTTGGTATTTCATCTACCATGTCGAAATCCAAAACAAGTGATGATACATTCGGTATTATTGGCCTTGCCTCAGTCGGACCCATATTGATGATGTTTATTTATGGCATTATCTTAAAGGTGGCAAACGGTGGTGTTCTGCCGGAACCCGGCGTATACGACCCCGGTGCAGTAGAAAGCTTGTCTCAAGTTATTATTAATAATTTAGGCAGTGTAGCAATGGCACTTCTCCCGATTATTATTGTATTCCTGCCCTTTCAATTTTTCCTTTTAAAACTACCTAAAAAGGAATTTAAGTCCATCATGATGGGAACGATTATAGTATATATCGGACTGTTGATATTCCTATCTGGAATTGACTTTGGATTGGCGTTTGCCGGAAAATATATCGGGGAGATTTTCCTTGATGTTACCCGCCCCGAATGGTTTAAATGGATTTTACTTATTGTAGGTTTTATATTGGGAGTATCTATTACATTATCGGAACCTGCCGTTACCGTTTTAGGAGAACAGCTTGAGGAGATAACCAACGGTCATATTAAAAATTTGACTATACGTCTCACATTAGCATTAGGAATTGGTTTTGCTTCTGTTCTTGCAATGGTAAAGGTATTAACGCAGGTTAATATTTTATGGTTCTTAGTTCCGCTCTATCTACTGGCGATATGCATGATGAAGTTTACACCTACGCTTTTTGTAAGCTTGGCATTTGATTCGGGAGGAGTTTCCGGAGGTGCACTCTCTTCAGCATTCTTAACTCCCCTTACATTGGGTATTGCGCAGGCAGTTGCAGCGACAGCGGGATCAAAGGCTCAATCCGTTTTAACCAATGGATTTGGCATCATTGCCTTTATATCGGTTATGCCCTTGATTACAGTTCAAGCATTGGGTATTATTTATGATATTAGATTAAGAAAAATGAACAAAGAAATAGCCGACGATACAGACGATCTATATGATACTGAGTACTGGGATGCGCCTGATATAGCCGATGCTGCCCTTCTGGAAATATCCGTTGGCGCAAATGAGCATATGGAGGACAATAATAGTGATTACAGATCATAAGGACATCGTATACTTAATAATTATTGTAGGGAGAAAAAACTCATCTCCCCTGCTTGCATCAGTCTATGAGTTTGGTGGCCGTGGTATTCATACCGTATACGGCAAAGGCTCTGTAAAGGCAAGCTATCTGCAATATGCGTTTGGATTGGTGCCCGAGGATAATAAACTGGTAATAACATGCCTGTTGCCAAAGGATAAATCTGATGGTATGCTTAAGATGTTAATCAATAAATATGATTTTAACAAGCCTAATACGGGAATCGCCTTTACTATTCCAATCGAAGAGTTAACACACTAAAGGCAGAAGAGGGAGTATTTATGGAAAACAATAATAAAGTTAAAGCGTTATTTATCATAGTAAATGCCGGCTTTTCCACTGAGGTTATAGAAATAGCCCGAGATGCAGGTGCCAAGGGTGCTACTATTATGAATGCACGAGGAAAAGGCAAGCTGCATGAAACATTTATGGGTATCACGATTGATACAGAGAAAGAAATTATTCTTAGCCTTATAGACGGTGACATCGTTGACAGTGTTATCACTGCTATCAAAGAAAAAACAGGTCGGGGGCATTTAGCCAACAGTGTATGCTTTACCATGCCTGTAGAAAAAACCACCATGATTAATTCTTTTGATGTTACTTAAGCAAACAAAGGCTTAACGGTATAAATGATACAAAATCAACAAGGGCAGTTAGGATTAACCTAACTGCCTTTTTAATATTAATCTCCTATTTCTCTATTTCTCATTAATAACCATTGTAATCTCATGCTGCTCTTTACGGATATATCTCCCACACCTGAAATATGCTTGCTTGCTCCGGACAAGCATCAAGAACTCCATAATCCGGGTCATAATAGGTTCCTTTATAATATATGCCCCAATGACCACCAGTGGGTATCTTCATTCGGATGATACAAAGCTCCGGTAAGGGGACTTGGGAATCATATGATGTTGATTTAGGTGCGTATTTTATTCCATAATGATCTAATGTCTTTTTTAAGACCGCTTTCGTTATTTTGGCATTGTGCTCCATCTTGTCTATTATTTCTTCAAATGGCACACCCGTGAGCATGGCAATGCAAGCCTGTCCGCAATATGATTTTGATGAGTCATATACATAATTAATAGAATCAATTTTACGTATAGGAGTTTTATAGGAACCAATTTTATGACTGGGGGTATCATTTAATAATTCAAGTGGTGGAAGCAAAAATAAGCTTCTTTGCTGTTTATCCTTTTCTTCATAAATTTCCCAATAATAATGAATTTCAGCATTTGTTGGACAATAATCTAATACGCCAAATTCAGGATCATAATATTTTCCTTTATAGTAAAGGGACCAATGCCCATAGCGGGGTAATTTCATACTTAAAATGCAAATATTAGGCAAAACAGTATTCTGCAAATATGGTTTTCTCAAGTTATCATGAGGTATTCCATAGTAATTAAGAGCCTGATCAATATCATTATCCGATGTTCCGTAATTTTCATACATAATATCCGCCACTTCATTCGGTGAAACACCCGCAAGCATAGAAACACAGGCTTGACCACATCCATATTCATCTATCTGCTTCTGATAGACGATTCCATCTAAATAATTGTTTGTACTCCCTTTACTTTCGCTATTTTGAATTTTACTTCATTCACTTTCATTATACGAGAAAAGAAAACGGATAACAATAAAATTTGCTTATACCTTCCCCCAGCAATCTCCCATTCTAGCATCACATTTATCGGCTCAACTACCATTTCATTACTCTGCGACTTCAAACATAGCCTATATAGGCTCTAAGCATAAATATTTATTTACTTGAATAGGAAACTCTTTCATAATATAATGAACAAATAAATATTATTAAAACATACTTGCCTTTATTGATTCTGTAAAACATTATGCTTGAGGAAATATTTGAGGAAAATATATGAAACCTATTGCAATTCTACTTCATGGCGGTGGCCTTTCGGCATGGGCTTTAAAACCGCTTGCCGACGTTTTATCATCAGAATATCAGGTTGTGACGCCAATTATTGAAGGTCATGGTGAAAAAAGCAATGCGGATTTTATTAGCATTCATCAATCAGCAAAAAGCATTGTCAGACTTATTGCAAATGAGTATGGCGGACAAGTAAAGCTTTTATATGGGTTATCACTTGGGGCGCAGATTGTATGTGAATGTCTTGCTTTAGACTCCGGGATAACTGAATATGCCATTATTGAGAGTGCATTGGCAAAACCGAATCCATTTATGGCATCCTTAATGTCACTTTCATATAAGATGTTTTTCGGCCTTATTAAAAACCGCCGTTTTTCTGCTGCTCAATCAAAAGCACTTTATATTCCGGCAGAGATGTTTGAGCAATATTATCATGATAGCTGCAGAATGTCGAAAAACACTCTGATTAATATCGGAAAAAGCAACATGAGTTTTTCACTGAACCCTCAAATATCAAATACAATAGCAAAAACGCTCATTGTATATGGAAGCAAAGAAATAAAATCAATAAAATTATCCGCAGGATTACTAAAGGAGCTTATAAAAGATAGTGAAATATATATAGCAGAGGGCTATAACCACGGCGAGTTTAGTATACGCTATGCAGAAAGATGTGGGAAAGTATATATGGATTTTTGCAACTAACATTTTGAAACAGGAGAAATGGTCAATGAATACAAATATTCAAATTATCGAAGAGCTGTCGCTAAATGCACACCCTTCCTTAAATACGATGTTTTATGATGGATGGTATCTGTGTTTTGCAGGAGGATATACGAATCGGGCTAATTCCGTCAATGCACTATATACTTCAAATATACCGCTAGCCGAAAAAGTGCGCTTTTGTGAATCGATTTACTTACAACAACAATTGCCAACTGTATTTAAGATTACTCCGCTTTCAGTTGATTTAGAATCTATCTTAATACAGCGTGACTACTCTATCGTGACTCCTACCAATCTGATGGTAATGGATATTCCTATGGGGTTTTCTTGTATAGCGGATACTATAGTTACAAAAGGAATCAATAAGGTTTGGCAAAACAGTTACTTTCGCTTGAACGAAACAAAGCCTACGGCAATCCCGATCGCAAAACAGATACATAGTAATATTATTAATCAGGCGATATGCGCTACATTATCAGAAAACAGTGAAGTGGTGGCATGCGGACTGGGCATCATTGAACGGGATTGCGTTGGTCTGTATGATATTGTTGTCTCTTCACAGCACCGCAAAAAGGGCTATGGACAAGATATCTGCACCTCGTTATTAGCCAATGCTGCCAAACTAGGTGTAAGAAAAGCATATCTACAAGTGGTTACTGATAATACTAACGCAATTAAGCTTTATACTAAATTGGGATTTAAAGATTTGTATCAATACTGGTACCGAGTTGAAAATAAATAATCAATCGATGTAACATCGCAATAAGGGTAAATGGCTTGATTCATTAATGCTAACCTTTCTTGGGAGGAACAATTATGGAACTGCAAGAACTAAACCGCAATTTTGCCGTATGCAAATTGAAATCAACCGATACTGTGGATATGAATAAGGAATTTACGTTCTTATCAGTAACTGATGAAGAAATTTCATTGGTTTGTGACATTTCAAATATACCGGCTAACACTACCGATATTGAAGCAGGATGGAAAGGCTTAAAGATAAACGGAGTTCTGGACTTTGGCATGATTGGAGTAATAGCCAAAATATCGGGTATGTTAGCTGAACATAAAATCAGTATTTTTATAATATCAACTTTTAATACAGATTATATTCTGCTCAAAGAAGATAGCTATGATAAAGCACTCAAAATACTACGATCCAATGACTATTCCATTGTTTAGTTTTTATTCACCTTTAAGTTCTTTCCATCATTTTAGAGATGTATTACCTGGATATTTTACTGTTTTTCCGGATCGGTAGAAGGACTCACTGCTTACTCAATATAATCGGGGCTATGCTGGGATTTCAGCTTCGCTACCTCCTTCTGGCGGATCGGTATATAAATATCGATTTGAAGCTTTCCTCCGAAATACCAGCCATGATCTCTGTGATCGTGATATTCAAAGTCGTTACGGCTGTCATCAAACTCAAATTCTGATTGTGGAAGCCAATCTGTAAAAATCTGATTCCAGGTTTCCTTGGCTGTTTGGGCATAATCCCCTACAACAGGTGGGGTGGAAAAGACAGCGTACAAACCTGAAACATCAATACGAGTCATATCCGGCTTGATATTTTTATAATCTCTGGAATCGTGAATTCCTCTTCCCAACATGTAAAAGACTTTTTCCGGCATTTCTTCCTTCCGGAAACAAACGCTGATTTCATTATGGCTCGAGTGTTCATTATTGATGTCTATGTTCATGGGAACATGTCAACGGTTTTAAGGTTTTCGGGAACATATCCACATTATTTTACCTTTGGCTTAACCTTCTTATCCGTTTCCTTTATACTTTTCAAATATGACTCTTCAACAGGTGCCAATGTGTTCTCTTGATATTTTCTATATTCTGATTTTGCTTTTTCAAGAGCTTTATTATGACTTACTGAACCAGCACCAGTCAGAATTTTTCTGCTACCGGACGAAAGGACAGAATCTAATTGTGCTACATAATCACTCATATACATAGGTCTATGCTCAATGGCATTGATTTCAGCTAAATCAAAATAGCCGGATACAAGATTATTGAGGATCTTCAACTCATTTTCCTCCAAATAGTTCTTTGCAACTCCAATATCTTTCAATGCCGGTAACTCTCCTGAAAACGCAGTTAGTCCCATAAAAGGTTTCTCTGCATCTGCACGTTCAAAAATCACTTCCGCAGCTGTATGTCCATGGGCTGCAAAATGAAGCTTATTCTGAACTATCTTGAAGAATCTTATAGAATCCTCACTGTGCGGATCATAATCGGCACTTGTTGCGTATAAATCAAGCACCTGACGATACAAAACTTTTTCTGAAGAACGAATATCACGGATACGATCAAGAAGTTCTTTCCAATATATTCCTCCACCATTGCCTTTAAGGCGCTCATCATCCATTGTAAATCCCTTAATAATATATTCCTTCAATCGTTCCGTAGCCCAGCGTCTAAAGTTGGTTGCAATAGATGATTTAATTCTATACCCCAAAGAAATAATCATGTCCAAATTGTAATATGTTACATTATAATTCTTACCGTCAGCTGCAGTTGTTCGGAATTTCCGAACAACTGCACATTCGTCTAATTCACCTTCTTCAAAAATATGTTTTATATGTTCACTAACATTAGATTTGCTGGATTGATAAAGTTCAACAAGCTGCTGTTGCGTAAGCCATACTGTTTCATCCTCCAATTTCACTTCTATATTAGTTGTCCCATCGTCTGTTTGATATATAATTATTTCGCCTTTTTCATTCATGTATAACCTCCGATTATTTTATAGCGTCTTTTTATATGATACTTGCATAAATTTCATTCCACCCAACCATTTACCAAGCCCATAAAATAATTGTCCGAACCATCTTTTGTAAAAGGGTAATTTAACCTGTGGAAAATATGCATATTTCTTCCGTCCCTCAAAAGACCACCAATTTCCATCTTCCGTTGGATATTCACTTTTGCTTGTATAGTGCTGACCCATTCCACGCATGATATTATATGGAATAAGCTGTATAAATGACGGACTGTGGAGCTTTTTGGTCTCAACATCTTTAGCAAATTGTGCAGCCTTCTTTGATACTTTCTTGATATCTCTAGTGGAAGGCTTATAATCATTCCAACTATATGTAGCAAATGAAGTATTATAGCACCTGTTAAACCCTATTCCGTAAAGAGTAGAAGAAATACTTTTAGCACTTTTCTTTCCGCCTGTACCGCCGGTAGTTATGATAACAAGTGCTTTACCCTTATAAAAATATGGTCTGTGCAGCATAAAACACAAATGATCAAACATATTCTTAAGTACCCCGGTTTCTCTCCAATTAAAGGTTGAAGAACATATTATTACACCATCTGCTTCATCAATCTTCTCTATTATTCTACACATGATATCATGATGAGGACACTTATTATGGCCAACTCTAAAGCAATTACTGCATCCTAGGCAAAAAGGCAAATTTTCCTTTATCAAAACTACTTCTTCATAAGTAACATCTGAAAAGGATTTCTTAATTACTTCCATTGCCTTTTGGGTGATTTTCCATGTGTTCCCTTTTCTGTGGCATCCGTCAATAACAAGTATTTTCATTTCAATCATTCTCCTTCACAATACCGTAAAACAAAGTATTAACTGTATCAGCAATAAACTTATCTCTTTGTCCTTCTTTAGTTAAATCATAACCCATAAATCCATTCGATACCTCTGCCGCAAAAAAGGCTGATTGCATTGACGATGTCAAAAGAAATGAAATTAGTCTCTTATTCTCATTAGATATGATATCCCCTATCACATACATAAATCCCATCTGCGTATGAACAGTGTTGCTATCAGACTCACACTCCTGCATATCTCCTATAATGGATATTTTAGAAATAGCTCTATTCTTAAATAAAAAATCAAATACTTGCTGTGCCGTCTTAATCAATCTAATTCGCCCCGCCTCAACTCCTTTGGTTTTATCTTCTTCAATTTGAGGATCAAATGTCATAACGACCTGATTGATAATTTTCTGAGTGCATTCAAGTATAAGATTATTTTTATTGCCAAAATGATAATTAATTAATCCTAAACTTATTCCTGCATGATATGCAATAAGCCTAGCTGTAACTTTATTTATATCCCCTGCATTCTCATTTATTAATTCAATCGTTGCTTCAATTATTCTATCACGTGCCTGTTCTTCTTTCATGGTTCCTCCTGAACAATGTTTAATTACATTATACTGAACATTGTTCAATACGTCAATCAATTATTCACAACAGTTTCATAGTCTCAACCTATCCTAAAAACAGTAGTTCCCTAGTCTCGCAATGCAAAAAGCAGTTCTGTAGTCTCAACCCTAACTTATATTTTATATTCCAAGTCATACTCGGAGTACAAAAAACAAAGTGCCCATCCATTGGCTATTTTTGCCGAAAGTCTGGAAACCTTTGATTTCAAGCCCTTTGGGACCTGTTTATTTATCTTTACGTGA
>CAZJAS010000085.1:0-8817 GCA_964544135.1 uncultured Clostridium sp.
GATTTGTGTTGCCGACCTGAGGCAAAATGTTGGTTAGTGTGGAAAGAAATTCTAAAAATGTGTAAAACCTGCCATGTAGCCATGGTTGAGGAAGGCGAAGCATATGTGGTTCCTTTAAGCTTCGGTTACCGATTTATAGAGGGTGGTCTATTGGAACTATATTTTCATAGTGCTCTTGAGGGGAAGAAGTTAGATGTTTTAAGGAAGAACAACCGGGTATGCTTTGATATGGCATGTGAAGGGGAGCCGCTAACGGCAAATACGCCCTGTAATTCCGGGTATTATTATTCCAGCATAATTGGCAGGGGGAAGGTAGTGTTTTTAGAGGATGATATAGAAAGATGCGAGGCATTATCCCAAATGTTCTATCATCAGACAGGTAAGACGGTAGTATTTGATGAAAAGCAGGCAGCATCAGTCTGTATTTTTAAGATTGTAGCCGATGATTTCACCGGTAAAAGAAAACAAAGGCTTGTTAAATAGCCAAGCATACATATGACGTCAGGCAAAGGAATTGAATGGGGTAAATAAGAAAGGGCTAAATATGGCTAAGAGTAATTGTGACCTATGCGCAAATTATGAATACGATGAGGAAGAAGAATATTATACCTGCGCGGTTAATCTGGATGAAGATGATATGTACAAATTTTTGACGGGAAATAATAGGGATTGTCCTTATTATAGGCATAATGATGAATATGCAGTAGTACGTCATCAGATGTAATAAGTTTTAATAGGAATAAATTTTTATTATACGAATAGAAAAACTGTTTCCTTCAAATAATAAGTCTGTAAATTAAAAAAAGGAGGCAGTATCATGTCAAATATTTCAGAATTGGAATTACAGAACCTCAGACATCTCATTGGTGGTTATGACACTACACACTGTAAAATGCAAGAGTACGCAAAAGGCGCAACCGACCAGAAGGTAAAGCAATTTTTTGAAAAAGGTGCAACATCAGCAATGCAAAACAAAGAACAGTTAATGAAGTTTTTACAGTAGTTATCAAACAAATTGTCATACCGCATGAGCGGTTTTAGAAACCAGGAGGTAGAAATGGAAATGCAGGAAAAAACAATGGTAGCAGATACCCTTACAGGTATCAACGGGGAATTGGTGAGATTTGCGGAAATGATCCCCCAGACTGAAAACAAAGAATTAAAGAATGTATTAAAGCAATTCCGTACAACCTGTGAACAATCACAGGAAGAGCTGTACCAGATTGCAAGAGAAAAATCCTATTATGTACCGGCAGCTAAGGCAACACAAGAAGAAGTTTCACATGTGAGAAGTCTTTTCACATCAGGCACTTTATAAAATGAATCAATAGTAGCAATAAAAGCGGTCTGCCGTCTGTAAAGACAGCAGACCGTTTGTACTTTATAAAACAGTATGCTATAATGCATAAGTGGCAAAAAGTCCCATTCATGGGCGTTAAAGCAAACAGGGAGGATGATGGAAATGATTCCATATTTTTTTTCAAATAACCGGCCCATCATTGCCTTTATCGGCATTTTGGCAGCTTTCGGGGTAACTTGTTTGATGATAAGCAGGTGCAGCGGTTATCTGCCTAAGGATCAGGGCAGGGAATATGCGGTGGAAGGTAAGAAATCCGCAGGTAAACCCAGAGGTGCAGGAATTATATTTATTTTGGTTTTTGCGGTGGCCGCCCTTTTATTTGCCGATCTAAGCATAGAAATCTGTATTTATTTAATGCTTGTAGTAATTGAAATGCTTACGGGATTTTTTGACGATACAGCCAAAAACCCCTGGGGTGAACTTAAAAAAGGATTATTGGATTTGGCTGTTGCAGCCGCAGTGGCAGTAACCTATTTACAGTATAATTCATCAGTTATTCAGATTGCGGGTATTCAGATCACATTACATCCGGTGGTATTTGTGCTATTTGCTATGGTTATGATATGGGTATCCATTAATGTAACAAATTGCGCAGACGGCGTGGACGGTTTATCGGGAACCCTTGCCATAATTACACTCACCACCATTTATGTGATAAACGGAATTAAAAATACCGGCGGGGATTTTTCTTTTCCTATTTTATTGTTTATTGTATGTATCCTTGGTTACCTTTGGTATAATGCTACGCCCAGCAGATTGCTTATGGGAGATGCAGGTTCTCGTGCCATGGGTGTTTTCATCAGTATCGCAATCTTAAAATCAGGCAGTCCGCTTTTGTATATTCCCGTAGCTTTTGTACTTATTATGGACGGTGGATTAGGACTTTTAAAGCTTTTCCTGATCCGTGCTTTTAAAATCCGTATATTAAGAAACACTCTGACCCCACTGCATGATCATGTGCGCAAAAAATTTAATTGGTCTAATACACAGACTGTTTTTAGATTTGCAATCATCCAAATTGTTATTTCAGTGGCAACCGTATATATGCTGGTGCTTTAAGTTGAGCTGCGCAGGTAAAATGCAGATAATGCTTGACAAATTATGTTACAGTTCCTATACTTTGAATACCAAATTGATACTAGGCATTTGCGAAACTTGCTTCCAAGCGGGTTCTACTCATTATAATACTTTGTCAGCCGGTTTTTCTAACCATTCCAATGAGCCCCTAAGTGTAAAGCATAATATAATGAGTAGAGCCATTAGAAATGAGTTTCGCAATTACCTACAAATTGATGCAATCAAAAGGAGATAATCATGTTAGAAAAGGTGAAAGAAATTATACAAGAGCAGTTGAGCTTAGAGGATGTAGTTATCACGGAAAACTCTTCTTTTAAAGAGGATTTAGGTGCAGATTCCCTTGATTTATTTGAGCTGATCATGAAATTAGAAGAGGAATATAATACCGAGATTCCTTCCGAGGATTTGGAAAAGATCGTTACTGTGGGTGATGTAATCCGGTATTTACAGGAATTGGGCATAGAGGCTTAATATCTTGATTTAATGTGGCAGTACTTCTAAAAGGTAAACTATGGCATAGTACTAAAGTCACAAAAATCACATGCAAAGTATATGAAATAATACTATTTAACTAAAACGGAAAGTTTGTTATACTGATGATAATTATTAGTTAGCAGATAATCCGTTTTTAATTTATAATATATTGATGGACATGATTGAGAAAGAAGTGGTTGTAATGGGTAGAAAATATTCAGAAGGCAAGGATTACAAAGTGATAGCCTTTGTATTGTCTTGTTTTTCTAATGATGAGCAAACGCAAATTATGAAAAAGGTAGTGGCAGAATGCGGAAAATATCATTGTAAAGTGGTGTTTTTTTCTACGCTTACGGATTTTTATTTTAATGATATCAATGATGCGGGAGAAAAAAAGATATTTGATACGATCAGCGTAGAATGCTACGATGCCATTGTATTGATGTCAGAGTCATTTAAGCAGGATGAAGATCAGATAGAAATGGTTAAAAGGGCAGGAATTGCAGGAGTGCCTGTTATTGCAGTAGACAAATACATAGAAGGATGTATCAATCTGGCATTTGATTATGCAAATGTGTTCCGTGATATTGTAAAGCATATGGTGGAGTTTCATGGATACCGCACGATTAATTTTATGGGAGGAATGCCAAGTAACGACTATTCCGAGGAACGTTTGCAGGTTTTTAAAGATGTATTAAAGAATAATAATATTGATTTTGATCCCAGTCGGGTTTATTATGGGTATTTTTGGGAAAACCCCACGATAGTGGCTATGGATAAAATGTTTGCAGATGGTCTGTCCATGCCGGAGGCTATTATATGCGCTAATGATGCCATGGCAATTGTAGTATGCAATTACTTACAGGAAAGAGGATATAGAATACCCGAGGATATTGCAATCAGTGGCTTTGATGGAATTGATAAGGAGAGATATAACAGACCTCGCCTTACTACGGGAATCTATAATGTAGATGAGCTTGTGCGTATTATTTTCGATATTATAAACCGGGGTGTTCGGGATGAGGATCACAAAGAGGTAATTCCCATTTATAATGATATTCAAATAGGACGTTCCTGTGGCTGTATGGACTTAGAAACTATGAATGTAGCTTCTGAAATGATTCAATTAAAATCAGAATTACATAAACAATTAAAGTATCAAAGTGATGTGAATCAAATGGTTGCTAATTTAGGCAATGCGGAAAGACTGACCGATGTTATGTCATCCATTCCTGAATATATGGGACCTTTGAAATATAAAGATTTTTGGTTCTGTGCCAATGAGGACTTGTTTGAGGAAGGAGAAATAAGCTTAAAACCTAAGAACAGTGGTTATATGCCTAAAAACCAAAATTATACCAAGGTGCTTGATGTACTGCATTATCATAATGAACCTCTCGAGGAGCCTGAGGTGAATAATAAGGGGAAAATAAAATTCGGAGATTTGATTCCGAATTTAAATCAGGAATTGGAAAAAAACGACTATTTACTGGTGCTTACCTTACATATGAAGGGCAAGACGGCAGGCTATGCGGTGGTAAGCTTTGATATACAATCATTCTGGTATACAGCCTATGCATCATTTATAACTAATTTTCGTTATATCTTAGAAATGCAGAAAGCACACATGCAATTAATGCGGGTTTATATGTGCGACTTATTAACCGGGCTGTATAATAGAAACGGCTTCTACCAGAGGGTCCAAATGGTATTGGAAATGTCTCAGAATATGGATATGTCAATTATTTCAATGGATATGGACGGATTGAAGATGATAAACGATACCTATGGGCATGCGGAGGGGGATGAAGCCTTAAAGACTGTGGGTAAAATTATAAATAGAAGCATACATCACGAGCTGGCTGCAAGAATCGGCGGTGACGAATTTTTAATTGCCTTTGCAGGTAAGGATATAGAAAAACGAACGGATGAGATTGTAACACATATTAAGCAGGAAATTAAAAAATTCAATGATGAGAGTAAAAAGAGCTACGAGCTGCATGTGAGTATCGGTTCCTATACTAACCGGGTCATGAATCACTCATTAGATTATTTCCTTAAAAAGGCGGATGATTTAATGTATGCAAGAAAGTACCTTCATAAAAAGAAAAAAGGAGATATTTAAAGTAAAGTTTTCATATACATGGTAATAAACAAGCGGATGTGTGGATACTAAAATTATGCTGAATTATATCTGGGCGTTTATGATATTAGTCGGAGTGGTATATGCAGCCATTACCGGCAATATGGAAGCCGTAACAGACGCGGCACTGGGCTCTGCAGGTGAAGCCGTGTCTTTATGTATTACCATGGCAGGTGTCATGGCTCTTTGGATGGGGCTTATGAAAATAGCAGAGAGCTCAGGGTTGATTACCAAGCTGGCATCGGGTATTCAACCCTTTTTGACATACCTGTTTCCCCGTATTCCTAAAAACCACGAATCAAGAAAATTTATAGCTACTAATTTTATAGCTAATATCCTGGGACTTGGCTGGGCCTGTACCCCCGCCGGGTTAAAAGCAATGGAGGAATTAGCCAAATTGGAAGCGGAACGGGGTAATTCAGAGTATTTGCCGGAAACCGGTCCTAAAAAAGAGAAAAAAAATCGTATTGCCAGCAATGAGATGTGTACCTTTTTAATTATAAATATTTCCTCCCTGCAGCTGATACCGGTTAATATGATAGTTTATAGAACCCAGTACGGCAGTGCAAATCCGGCGGCAGTGATTGCGCCTGCTATTATTGCGACGCTTTTCTCCACCGTGATTGCCATTCTATATTGTAAGATCATGGATAGGAGGAGGTAGGGCTTGGCAAATGTATTAGCTAATTTTTCTAATATTATAATACCGGTGATTATTTTTTACATAGTGGCTTATGGTTTGATCAGTAAGATTAAGGTTTACGAGGAGTTCATCGCAGGAGCCAAGGATGGTCTAAAAACAGTAATACAGATATTACCCACTCTTGTGGGTCTTATGGTTGGCGTGGGTGTGTTACGTGCTTCCGGATTTATGAACTTTATAGGTAACCTATTGGGAATGTTAACGGAAAAGATAGGAATCCCGGCAGATATTGTACCTTTGACATTGGTTAAAATGTTTTCCTCTTCAGCAGCAACGGGATTGGTTCTGGATATCTTTAAAACTTATGGAACAGATTCTTATATCGGCATGCTGGCATCCATATTGTTAAGCTGTACGGAAACCATTTTTTATACCATGTCTGTTTATTTTATGGCTGCTAAGGTAACCAAAACCAGGTATACACTGACAGGAGCATTGATTTCCATGGCGGCGGGACTTTTCGCCAGTGTGGTTCTGGCAAGGATGATAGTGTAAGGATACATATAAAACCTTGGGGTAAAATCTCAAGGTTTTTTGTTGCCTAAAATTTGTAGAATCATAGTGAAAATTCAATATAGTTGAATAATATATTAAATTGTGATAAAATAACATAAAAATCGATACATTACTTCATAATATAATTATAAGATAAAATTAAAAATGATATAGCATGAGAGGAGGTTTATATTGAAGTCAATAACGGTAAACTCATTTTTAAAAAAGCAAATACCAAAAATAATGATCAGTACTCTGTTTTTGGCTCTTTCTGCAGCCTCGTCAATTGTATTTGCTTTTATTCTGGCTTACATCATTGAATCCGCATTGAATTTAGAAATTCAGGATTTTTATACCAATTCCATACTGGCGTTAGTTCTTATATTGGTATCAATCATATTACAAATTATCGGTGATAATATAAGAAAAAATTACGCATATAAGGCAGTGGTAAATTATAAAAATACTCTTTTGGATAAAGTGTTTTCCTTTGATTTTAAATCATACATTAATAACTCGGAAGCGTATTATTTGAATCTATTGACAGAAGAATCAAAGTTAATCGGAACGAACTACTATATGCAGATTGCAAGCATAATGCAAAATCTAATCCAACTCTTGCTTGGAATAGGTGCATTATTGTTCATAAGCTGGAAATTCTTTTTAGCGGTACTGCTATTAAGTTTTATTTCTATGATTGTTCCGGTTATTATATCAAATATACTGGGGAAAAAAGTTAAGATTGCATCCAAAAACAATGAAAGGTATCTTTCATACTTAAAAAGCATATTGGGCGGTTTTGAATTAATTAAATCATTTTCTATAAAAGATAAAATTGTTGAAACATTCTCTTCGGTGAACAAAAAAAAGGAACATAGCCAATATGAAGTGGGAGTTGTAGAAAATGTAAGAAATGCCGCATCAAAAGCATCGAGCTTTATTGTTCAAATGGGAGCCATTGTGATTGGAACCTATCTTGTTTTTAAAAAGGATCTGGATATCATCATGCTTTTTGCAGGCATTCAGGTGATTAGCCACATTGTATCCCCAATAACAGATTTATCCCAGAGAATCACATGGGTTTTAGGAACCGACCCAATTAGGAAAAAACATAATGAAATTCTGAGTGGGGACTCCATCGTTCTCAATCCATCTGCTATTATAATAGAAGGAATAGACAGTCTTGAATTAGAAAATATTTCATTTGCATATAATGAATCGGGATTTTTACTGGACAATATAAGCTATCGGTTTGATAAAAAAAGAAAATATGCGATTATAGGAGAAAGCGGTAGCGGTAAATCAACAATCATGAAATTAATGATGGGTTATTATCAGGATTATGCAGGTAACCTGCGGATAAACGGTCGAAACTATAGGGATGCTTGCCTTGAAAGTATTTATGATCATATCTCTATTATGCATCAAAATGTTGTTATGTTTGAGGACACTTTTGAAAATAATATAAAATTATTTAGGCAGGTGGATGAAGACTTATATGAGGATATTATAAAAAGGACAAACTTAACAGAGCTAAGCCAACGCTTTTCTAAGGAAGATGCCAAATTATCTTTTGATAATATTTCAGAAATATCTGGGGGTGAGAAACAGAGAATTGCCATAGCACGCAGTATCTTGGCGAAGCCGGATGCGGTTTTATTTGATGAAGCCGCTTCCGCCCTTGATCCTCAGAATACCGGTATGATTTATGATATGCTGTTTGGAATGGAGGATGTGCTGTTTATTGCAGTAACACACAACTGGGAGGATGCATTAATGAATCGTTTCGATGAAGTATTATATATAGAAAAGGGCAGAATAATGCACAGCGGATCTTGGGATACGGTTAAGGAACTCCTTCATCATACATGAGAAAAGATATTTTAGAATGATAGGGAAAGAGCGGATATTTTTACGCACTTTCCCTTTTTTATCATTGTTTACATTGCAACTTGATTTAAAGAAAATAAGATGAAATAGAAAATTTTCACTATTAAATAGCAGAAAGTTATGATAATATGGGAATATAGTAAAGGTAATCTTGTACGGTTAGGAGATTGTATGCAGGACTTGTTAATGGGGGCGGCAATCGTGCTGCTATCAGTCGGTGTTGCGGCCTTTCTGATATGGATTGTACGCAGGTTTAAAGGTAAAAGGCCCCTCATAGTTGATGAAATGGAAGGCCATGAGTTTGAATATTATTGTGCTAATCTGCTAAAGGAACGGGGGTATCTGGATGTAGAAGTGACAAGAGGCAGCAGGGATTACGGAGTTGATATTCTTGCTGAGAAGGATGGAGTAACATATGCCATTCAGTGTAAATGCTATAGTACACCGGTAGGCGTATCCGCGGTACAGGAAGCTTATGCAGGCAGGGATTATTATGACAGGATGGTAGGTGCGGTTTTAACCAATCAATATTTTACGGCACCTGCTGTAGAAGTAGCCAAAAAGCTTAAAATAATGCTATGGGACCGTGGATATTTGGAAGGCATGATGGAAGGTTAAAGCAGGTCCCATTGGGGCCGTGGATATTTGGAAGGCATGATGGAAGGTTAAAGCAGG
>CAZJAS010000086.1:0-8651 GCA_964544135.1 uncultured Clostridium sp.
CTTAGGAGGCGAGTGCTCTATCCACTGAGCTACGGGGACAATTAAGATAATGAAGCAAGATTAATTTTCCTGCAACAATTACCAATTATAGCAAAAATGAGAAAAACAGTCAATCTAATCGGGAAAATTTATAAAGCCCTGTAGCCAAATTACTCCCTTAAATCTCCTGCCCACCTGGGGCTCTCCGAATAAATCCGCGGCATTGATACACAAATCAAAAGTAAGTTCATTGCAGTATAGGGACATTTGATAAACCTCTTCTCCGGTCACTATATTTTTTACCGACTTGCATTCCGTGATTTCGCCCAAAACAGAATATTGATCACATTCTACCCCATATGGCATACAATAAGTGTCAACCAGACTAAACACATCTTCCTTTTGGATTTTACGGGAAATGGTTGTATACATGTCCATATCCTCAAGTGTGAGGGTTTCAATAGCATCCTCATCCCCTCTTCTGGCAGCGGCAATTAAATTTGTCCGATTCCTGGATTCATTCTGTATCTTTTGCTTCTGATTCTCATCTTTCATTATGGGCATCATAATAGTACCCGATATTGATAATGCGGATAAAGTAAGGGTAGTTCCCTTGATGGGAAGCTTCCCCTGTGCCTGGGCCTTGATATATGGTATTCTGTTTTGCAAGTAAAAAATCAAGGACACTCCCACTTTTATATCATCACACACTCCGGCATAGGACTCCTTTGCCGCATGACGCTCTACAGAAACATCTTCTCCACTGGTAATTCCTGTTCCGCGAAGGTAGGGATAGTAATAGTCGTATATGAATTTATCGTCATTGTCTTCGTTAAACTCACCGCATACGGCAATTCCCATGCCTTCAGCAAAATCCTTGCAAAATTCACCTAACATAATTTCATCTTCGCCGATAGTATATGCTCTGGAGGTGGATTTTACTACTACACTTGTTAATAGCTCTTTTAATTCTTTTTTATTGGAAAATTTACTGAATCCAATTGCTCTTAAATATTTGTGCAAGGATTTCACCTTCTTTCTTTTTAATATTTTTAAAATTAGCCAATTTTATCTTTACCGCCCATATAAGGTCGAAGTGCCTCGGGAATATATACACTGCCATCTTCCCTTACATTATTTTCTAAAAACGCAATTAATCCTCTCGGCGATGCAAGCACGGTATTATTTAATGTATGCACAAAGTAAGTACCATTCTCACCTTTGGTACGGATACCAAGGCGCCTGGCCTGTGCATCTCCTAAGGTAGAGCAAGAGCCTACTTCATAATACTTTTTCTGTCTGGGACTCCATGCTTCCACATCACAGGATTTAACCTTAAGATCAGCCAGATCACCGCTGCAACACTCTAAGGTGCGTACCGGAATAGCAAGGCTTCTAAAAAACTCAACTGTATAGAGCCACATTTTATTGTACCATTCCATGGACTCTTCCGGTTTACATAACACAACCATCTCTTGTTTTTCAAACTGATGAACCCGGTAAATACCTCTTTCTTCAATTCCATGCGCACCTACTTCTTTTCTGAAACAGGGGGAGTAGGAAGTCATTGTAATAGGAAGGTTGTTTTCTCCTACAATCTGACCTTTAAACTTTCCAATCATGGAATGCTCCGAAGTACCGATTAAGTAAAGATCCTCACCTTCTATCTTATACATCATGGCTTCCATTTCATCAAAGCTCATAACTCCGTTAACAACACCACTCCTTATCATAAAGGGGGGAATACAATAGGTAAATCCTTTATCAATCATAAAATCCCTTGCATAGCTGATCATGGCAGAATGAATCCTTGCGGCATCACCCATTAAATAATAAAATCCATTCCCGCTGGTTCTGCCGGCACTATCTTTATCCAACCCGTTAATTTTGTCCAATATATCAGCATGATAGGGTACTTCAAAATCAAGCACGGGCGGTTCTCCGTATTTTTTTATTTCTACATTCTCACTGTCGTCTTTTCCGATGGGAACGGATGGATCTATCATCTGCGGAATCTTCATCATTATATTTGCTATCTTTTCCTGAAGCTCCGGTTCTATCGCTTCCAGCTCGGCCAAACGCTTTGCCCCGGCTGCTACCTCCGCCTTTTTAACTTCTGCTTCTTCTTTCTTACCATGCGCCATTAAAGCACCGATTTCTTTTGATATCTTATTCTTATTCGCACGTAAATCGTCCGCCTCTTGCTTAATCTTTCTATTTTCAGCATCCAACGCAATTACTTCATCGACCAAGGGAAGTTTTGCATCCTGAAACTTCTTTTTAATATTCTCTTTCACCAGATCCGGGTTTTCTCTTAAAAACTTTATGTCTATCATTAATAAATCCTCCTCAATCTACTCCAATACCTTATCTATAAAAACATGATGTATCTTTAATAAATCCCTGATATTATTTTCTCCTGCAGGGTTGCCGTCTTTATCGGTAATAATACGAAGGACGGGCCTGTCCGAAAATTCTCTGTTCTGCCGAATTACAATACCTGATTCTCCGTCATTAGTCAACACCTTTGTTCCTACCGGATAAACTGCAGTAAATTGCAAAAAGGTATCTACTATCTTACTGCTGTATTTAATATCTTTATAGGCCTTTAAATATTCAACAGCTTCATGAACCTTTACTTTTTTACATCCTATTCCGCAGATCATTTCATCAAAGGTATCACATACATTTATAATTTCAACTGGAACGGACAAAGATGTGGCATGCAGAGGATATCCAGAACCATCCAGCCTCTCATGATGATATAATATCATGTTCTTACTGGTCTCAGAAATCCATGTTTCCTCCTTCAGCGCAGAGTATCCATATACCGGATGTTTTTTAAACTCTGCCATATCTAATTCAGAAAGCTCGGATAAGCTTTGATTATCATAATCAATGGTTAGGTATCGTAATCCAATATCATGAAGCAGGCATCCTACCCCAATATCATGAATAACCTCTTGGGGAAGCTGCAACTTTAACGCAGTCAAAACAGATAGGGTGCAGATATTGAAGGAATGCTCATAGATATCAGCACTCCTCTCTTTAATATCAAATACTTCTTTTGCTATCTCTTCTTCCTGCACCATACTGACAATAATATTATCTGCTGTTTCACATAATTCCATTAATTCATTATTATGCTGATAGGTGTGCCTCTCTAAAATATCCTTTACTTTTTCTTTTACTTGTATTTCCATTTCTGCTTGTAAAATAACAATTTCTTTCGCCAAAGGATCCCTATCCTTTACATAAACCATTTCAATATTTAATTCCCTCAATTTATCTATATACGACTTTTTTAATAATGCCCCCTCCGGCAAGATTGTTTGTAAATCTTCTGTGAAAATAGGTCTTGCCAAAATCTCATTTTCACTTAACTCATCTAATTTTTTGCAACGCATATTATCTTCCTTTTAATTTATTCTCCGATAGCCATTGTAAGAGCGTGTTTTTCTTCTTCACTCAACAATATTTCGCATTCTCCGTTTTTAATTTCCTTTGTATAAGTATAGCATCCTTCTGTACTGTGTACAGAATTCAAAACAAAACCATTATTGTTTTCATCCAACAGGGCAAGGGAAAAACTAAGCTGACCTCCCATTTGGCGGAAGGCATCATATTTTACGATTCCTACCTTCTGGAATGTAGACTCTATCTTCTTATATAATGTTCGAATATCCTTCTTGTTTTTATCTGCACTGATTTTTAGGAACTTATTGTCTTCATATAGACCGATGATATGCTTTTCCAGACTTTTTACATCTTTTCCTTGCATAAATTTGTCCATTCTCTTCTTTAAATAATTAGTTTTTCTTATTAGTACTATTACCAAAATCAATAGCAATAGTATAAATACCAACATACCTATAAAAAGATACCCTATGTCAATTCCATCCAATCCTATGCTGTGAAAAAGATTGCTGATTGTTATTGTATTTTCAAATGCAAGCTGCATGATATCTCCTTTGTTTCTGCTTGATAGCAGATTATTTTACTATTATTTCTATTAGTCTGTCCAAATCTTCATGGCTGTAAAATTCTATTTCTATCTTACCTGCACCATTACCCTTTGATGATACAGTTACTTTTGTGCTCAAAGTTTGCTTCATTTTTTCTTCAATATCCTGATAAATAAGCTCCAGGGCTTTATCATCTATTTTCTTTGGTTTTGCGGGTTTGTAAAGATTTTTTACCAGTTTCTCTACATCACGCACACTGAGTTTTTCATCAAAAACTTTCTGAGCAAGTATATATTGCTCTTCCTGATCTTCTATTGCAAGCAAAGCACGAGCATGTCCGGTACTTAACATCTCGTTAATCACCATTTGCTGCACTTCTTCATTTAATTTTAAAAGACGCATGGAATTTGTTACGGTAGTCCTGCTCTTAGAAACTCTCTCCGCTACTTCATCCTGCTTTAAATTAAACTCCGTTAATAGCCTTTTAAATGCCTGAGCTTCTTCTATGGGATTTAAATCCTCCCTCTGTATATTCTCAATCAGGGAGATTTCTACAATTTCCTGCTCCGTATAATTCTTAATAATTACAGGAACTTCCTTTAATCCGGCCAGTTTTGCTGCTCTCCACCTACGCTCGCCGGCTATAATTTCATAATGGTCCTTTCTATCCTGTACTACAATGGGCTGAATCACACCGAACTGCTTAATGGAGTCTGCCAATTCTAACAATGCATCCTCTTCGAAATTTTTTCTGGGCTGCTCTCTATTCGGTTCAACCTTTGTTAGCTTTACAATGGTTTCGCTCCCCTGTTCTGGTTTTGTTAAAGTACCGGTTCTATTATTTGTATTTTCCGCTGCAATGGGAGGAATTAATGCATCCAAACCCTTACCCAATCCTTTACCTAATCCTCTTGCTGCCATAGTTTTCTCCTTTTACTTCTACTTATTTTTCACAATTACCTGCTACTTGTTTTGTAATATAACTTCATCGGCTAAATTCATATATGCTTCTGCACCTGCTGACTTTGAATCATACATGTGAATGGGCATCCCATAGCTGGGTGCCTCTGCAAGTCTTATATTTCTTGGAATCATTGTATTATAAATAGATTGATTTAAATGGCTTTTCACATTTTCCACTACCTGCATGGAAAGATTGGTTCTGGAATCAAACATAGTGAATACGACTCCTTCCATTTCCAAGTCTGGATTTAAACGCTCCTTTACCAGATTTACTGTATGTATTAATTGACTCAATCCTTCCAGCGCATAATATTCACACTGTATGGGAACAAGTACGCTATCTGCTGTAGTTAATGCATTAATGGTCAATACATTTAAGGAGGGGGGGCAGTCAATTATAATAAAATCGTATTGATCCTTAACCCAATCCACTTCTTTCTTTAATATATACTCCTTCCTATCTATGCCAATCAGCTCAATCTCTGCAGCTGCAAGATTAACATTTGCCGGAAGTACCGATACGTTTTTAACTACCTCTTTTAAGATGCAATCCTGGATTGTACACTCACCCAGTATCAATTCATAGATTGTGTTTTCCAACTCGTTTTTTTCTACCCCAAACCCACTGGTCGTATTACCTTGTGGATCTGTATCAATAACCAATATTTTTTTTCCTTTTTCTGCTAGTGAAGCAGATAGGTTAATGGAGGTTGTTGTCTTTCCCACTCCACCCTTTTGGTTTGCAACAGCTATAACTTTTCCCATTCTTTATTTTCCTTTCACTAATACAATGACTAGGTAATTGCGAAACTCATTTTTGGGTGGCCCTACTCCTCATATTGCTTTGTCAGCCGGTTTTTCTAATCATTCCAATGAGCCCCTAAGTGTAAAAGCATGTTCAGCAAAGGCTTTCATGCTTTTAGGAATCCCTTACGGTCTCATTTCCATAGAAAAAGATGGAATTCCAAAGTAATATGAGGAGTAGAACCGTCAGATATCAGTTTCGTAAATGCCTAATACAAAGACAATCTTCATTGTCTGCTTGTACATTATATCACCTATTTGTGGTATTATCTATATGAAAATCATAGTAATTAAGTTCTGGAATTATTTTCAATTTATTTAATATATAAAATGTTTCACACTAATTTACTCTAAATATATAAATGTTTCACGGTTTTATTACAACATGTGGGGTAAAAAAGTTTCACGTGAAACATTATGTTGTGTTCTCCTCAAAGAAAACCAAAATGTTTCACGTGAAACATAGCTTGTACTTTAAATCTAAAATAATTTTATAATATTATTCCGAATAGCAAAAACAGCTGCTTGTGTTCTGTCAGAAACTTCTATTTTTTTGAATATATTGGATATATGATTCTTTACAGTACGTTCACTTATATTTAAAGTTGTCGCAATCTCCTTATTGAACATTCCATGAGCAACTTGGATTAAAACCTCTAACTCTCTTTTTGTTAGTAATTCTGTCTTAACCTGATCTACATCCCGTGCCACCAACCTGGAATTTAATAAAGGAATTAAACTGGATTGAATATAGCTTTCTCCATTTAAAACAATATTGATTGCGCGTTTTAGTTCTGCAGATTCTGAGTCCTTTAATAGATATCCTTCTACACCAATATCTACTGCCTTCAATAAATACTCTACTTCATTATGAACCGTTAGTATTAAAACTTTAACATCTAATTTATCTTCTCGTATTTTTTTCAAAACTTCTATACCATTTTTATTAGGCATATTAATATCCAGTAATAATACATCAGGTTTTATACTCTTTAGTATTTCCAGACATTCTACTCCATCATTTGCTTCAGCAATTACTTCTATACTACCATCAAATTCAAGAAGCTGTATTATTCCTTCCCGCATCAACACATGATCGTCAACAATCATTACCCTTATTTTGTCACTCATTCTTTTACCTTCTTCTTTATTTTAATGGAATGTTCATATTAATTTCTGTTCCTTCACCCGCAACAGAGTGAAATAAAATATCACCACCCAATAATTTCACCCTTTCTTTCATTACTGCAATCCCAAAATGCCTATTGTCATTTTTTTCTGTTATTTCATCCACCACAAACCCCATACCATTATCACGAATCATTATTTTACAATTATTACCTTTTTGCTCTATTATGATTTTTATTATATTTCCCTCGGAGTGTTTTATGGTGTTAGAGCATGCTTCTTGTACTACTCGAAAAATAGTCATCAATATTAAATTATTATCACAGATTATATTATCTACCTTCACTTCAAAATCAAAAGAAGTATTACTTTCCTTTAATTTGGTAAATAAATTTTCAAATGATTCTTTAAGACCTAAATCATCGAAAGACATAGGACGAAGATCAAAAATAGTATTTCTAATTTCTTCAATCACAATTTTTAGATTTTTACTTACTGTTGCTAATTCCAACTTTGCTTGCAGCACATCCTTTTCCATATATAAGGATGCCAATTCAATTTTATGACCCATGTGGGCAAGATTTTGTAAAGTAGTATCATGCAGTTCCATAGCAATACGCTGTCGTTCTTTTTCCTGAATCTCTAAGGCGCAAAGATTTTTAGAAATTGGTTTTTCTTCTATCGCATCTTTCAACCCATTCATATAATAATTAACCTTATTGAGCCTGCTATACAAAAGCCTGTTATCGTTTTCCAGTTTGTATTTTTTCTCTTTTTGGCTACTTATTTGTGTCTTATATATATTTTCTACACTCCTGGGTGAAAAGACTTTAAAGTCAATATCTTCCTGTTCATAGATTGAATTAAGAAATCCATCTATTTCAGATATATGAAATAAATTCATCTTTATTTCTTTCTGTAACCCTTCCGCCTCTTCTGAAAGTTTTTGATATATCTCCTTCAGAGAAGAATGGCTTTCCTTTAACATAGTAGTATCCCCACACTCCACATTTATAGTACTTTGTACTTAGATATATCATATACCAAAACAACAAAGAATAAAAGAACTATTTAATTGTATAGATTGGTTTTTTCTATTATAATAGATATAGTGCCTATGCCGCTGATGCGGCATGTGTAAGCATGTGTAAGTTAGTGTAAATGTAAATAGTGTTAAGGGGAGGTATCATATGAAACAAAAAGGAAAATTATTGATTCTGTTCACCGGTCTTGTAACGGTATCCATTCACATATTGAATCGTTTAGAGTATTCTCATGCAACTGCTAAAAATATCCTTTCCAATCGTGATAATCATTATTATGAATGGCGTTTTGGTAAAATCCGCTATCATAAAAAAGGACATGGAACACCACTCCTGCTTTTGCATAATTTAACCCTTGGGAGCTCTTCCTATGAGTTTTCTAAATTAATAGATGCCTTAAGTAAAAAACATGAAGTATATGCTTTGGATTTTCTGGGTTATGGCTTATCAGACAAACCAAATATTACATTCACCAATTACTTATATGTACAGATGGTCACTGATTTCATTGAGAATGTAATCGGAAGAAAAACTGACGTAATTGCAACGGGAAATTCCTGTCCGATTACTATTATGACCTGTCATAATAATCCCAAGGTATTCGGAAAGCTTATTCTGATCAATCCTCAAAGTCTTAGTGAATTAAGCCTGATTCCTTCCAAACAATCAAAACTGTTAAAGCTATTAATTGAAACCCCTATCTTGGGAACCTTTCTATACAATATACTTACCACCAAAACTGCGTTTGAAAAGCGTTTCGCAAAAGAGT
>CAZJAS010000087.1:0-8571 GCA_964544135.1 uncultured Clostridium sp.
GGGAAGAGCAATACATCCCTTATGGCCGGTGAATTGGTGAGGAGCATCACTAATCTATCGATGCCGTAGCCGATACCGCCTGTGGGGGGCATGCCGACTTCCAGTGCATTTAAGAAATCTTCGTCCGTACTGTTTGCTTCTTCATCTCCTTGTGCAAGCAGCTTTTCCTGCTCCACAAAGCGTTGTCTCTGATCGATGGGATCGTTCAGCTCGGAATAAGCATTACACATCTCACGACCATAGATAAAGAGTTCAAAACGCTCCACATAGTCGGGGTTGTCCGGCTTTCTTTTGGTCAGGGGAGAAATCTCCACCGGATGATCCATGATAAAAACAGGCTGAATCAAATAATCTTCTACAAACTCTTCAAAGAACAGATTCTGAATATCTCCCTTTGTATGACGGTCTTCGTAATGAATATCTTTTTCGTCAGCCAGCTTCTTTGCTGCCGCCGTATCCGCCACCTTGCTAAAATCAATACCTGTATATTTTTCTATGGCTTCATTCATGGTAAGCCGTTCAAAGGGCTTGCCTAAATCAATCATTTCCTCTGCATAGGGAATTAATGTAGTGCCGCATACTTCATTAGCCACATAGCGGAACATATTCTCTGTCAAATCCATCATTCCATGATAATCCGTATAGGCCTGATATAGCTCCATCATGGTAAATTCCGGGTTGTGCCTGGTGTCCATACCTTCATTACGGAATACGCGGCCGATTTCATACACACGCTCCAAGCCGCCTACAATAAGTCTCTTTAAGTATAATTCTAAAGAGATACGCAGCTTTACATCCTCATCTAATGCATTGTAATGGGTCTGAAAGGGTCTGGCTGCCGCACCACCTGCATTGGATACCAGCATGGGTGTCTCCACTTCCATAAAGCCTTGGTCATCTAAGTATCTTCTCATGGTGCTGATAATCTTCGAACGCTTTATAAAGGTTTCCTTGACATCCTTATTCATGATTAAATCCGTATAGCGTTGTCTATAACGGATATCTGTATTGGTAAGTCCATGAAATTTCTCGGGTAAAATTTGAAGGCTTTTGCATAAAAGTGTGATTTCTGCCGCATGAATAGAAATTTCTCCAGTTTTCGTTTTAAAAACCTCGCCCTTAATTCCTACAATATCACCCACATCATATTTCTTAAAATCAGCGTAATCTTCTTCTCCGATACTATCCCTTGCCACATAGGACTGGATATTACCCTGTAAGTCTTGCACGTTGCAGAAAGAAGCCTTACCCATAACACGTTTCTGCATAATACGGCCCGCAATACTGACTGCCTTACCCTCCAACTCATCAAAATTATTTTTGACTTCCATGCTATGATGGGTTGCGTCATATTTGGTAATACGGAAAGGATCTTTTCCAGCTTCCTGTAAAGCTGCCAGCTTTTCCCGTCTTACTTTTAATAGTTGATGGATATCTTGTTCCTGCTGCCCTTTTTGCATCGTATTATTTTGTTCGTTTCCTTTTTGTGTATCTGCCACGTTTTACACTCCTTTAGTTTGCACGCTGTATCTCCAGCACCTTATACTTCAATGTACCTACCTGTGTATCTACCGCTACGGTATCGCCCACCTTCGCACCGATTAAAGTCCTGCCGACCGGGCTTTCATTGGAAATTCTTCCTTTTAAGCTATTTGATTCGGTAGAACCTACAATATTATATTCCAATTCTTCTTTAAACTCTAAATCTAAAATCCTTACCCTGCAGCCAACGTTGATTTTGTCTAATTCAACCTCATCTTCCACAACCACTTCGGCATTCTTTAAAATTTTCTCTAATTCCTCAATTCTAGCTTCCAAATCACGTTGCTCATCCTTAGCTGCATCATATTCGGCATTTTCGGATAAATCCCCCTGCTCTCTTGCATCCTTGATTTTTTGGGCAACTTCTTGACGTTTGACAACCTTTAAATCGTGCAATTCGTCCTCATATTTTCTCAAACCTGCGTATGTCAAAATATTCTTTTTAGATTCCATGGTATGCACCTTTCTATATACACAATATTTTTCCTACCTATCTCCGGTTATCTTTAGTCAATAGCTCTTTTGATACCTAGATTAACGTAGGTATTATACTGAATTTTAGACACAGTGTCAAGGTCGTAGGACCTATAACTAGAAATTTGCATCCAAATTAGTATTTTCCCTTAAAAAACATTTCATATCCAAGAAACGGACATCTTTGGTTCTTGCACATAACCGTCTGCCCGAGATGCCCTCTGTCGCCATGCTGATCCAATTACACGCTCCCGGAACCATTGCAGGAGTCATACCATATATGTTTTCTCCCGCCACCACCAATACCTTTTCTTTTTTGGGAACATGAAGGCCTTTATAATCAGTGGAAACATCCAGTAAAAAACCATATTCCTCTAAAAGCTCTTCCTTTATAGTTTCATATGCTTCCCTATTATCGGTTGCAATACCGATATATCTGCTTTTAGGTACATACTCTGCCACCAGCTCCTCTATCTCCATCTCCCTGTCATCCAAAAGCACCAATGCATCAAAGGTAATGCTGTAATATTGTATTAAAAAACGTATCCAGAAAAGCGGTAAGGGTTCGGCCGTTCTATGCAGAAAATCCTTCACTTCCTCATGATACAGATAATAGGCCTTCTCACCCTGCAAAGGAATGGGCAATTCTTTCATATATGCGGTAATGGTTTCACTTGTCCACATTTTCTTTTTGTAATAAAATGCGGGTAAATATACTTTTATAAAAAACACCCTTCTACCCGCACAACTAATTTCTTTTTGGTCCACATGGTATTGCCATATGCCTTTGCGCTTGGTTTTACCACGTCCATCTTTTTCCATTACAAAATAAACGACAGCTAAATCTTCCATAAGTTTCTCTCCCATTGAAGATATGCCATCTGCGCCTTCTTTATACTGGAAATATTTTATCTATTCCGATAAGCAGTTCCTCCATGGTTTCCATGGTATTGATTAACTGCCTGAATTTGGCAGAATTGGGATACCCTGCCGTATACCAGGCCAGATGCTTACGCATCTCCCGTACTCCTGTGTATTCGCCCTTTATGGAGAGCTGCAGGGCTGCATGTTTTTCTATCATTTGCCTTACTTCTGCGGTTGTAGGTCTTGGGGGTATGCTTCCTGATTCCAGATAGGCAGCCACTTCTCTGAATATCCAAGGGTTTCCCTGTGCGCCCCTTCCAATCATGATACCGTCGCAACCGGTCTGGGCAAGCATTTGAGAGGCTGATAAAGCATCCACTACATCACCGTTACCGATAACTGGTATCTTTACCGCTTCCTTAACCGCTCTGATACAATCCCAATCTGCCTTGCCGGCATAATATTGTTCCCTTGTCCTTCCGTGCACGGTTATGGCTGCTGCCCCTGCGGCTTCCGCTATTTTAGCTATCTCAACTGCATTTTCATGGGCTTTTTCAAAACCCTTTCGGATTTTAACGGTAACAGGTTTTTTAATGGCTCGGGATACCTTACTTACTATTTCCTCCACCAGCTTCGGATTTTTCATAAGTGCCGAGCCTTCGTTATTGTTTACTACCTTGGGTACCGGACAGCCCATATTGATATCAAGGATGGAAAAAGGCCGTTCCTCAATTCTTTTTGCCATCTCCGCCATGATATCCCCGTCAGAACCAAAAAGCTGGAGGGATACGGGACATTCCTCAGGCAAAATACGCATTAATTCTTCCGTATTTTTATTATTATAATATATGGCCTTTGCACTTACCATCTCCATACACAAAAGACCTGCTCCTTGTTCCTTGCAAAGCAGACGGAATGGCAGGTCGGTTACGCCTGCCATTGGTGCTAATATGACCGGATTTTCAATTTCTACATTTCCGATAGTTAATTTCATTTTACTTTCCTATTTTCTGTTCTTCTCATAAACCATGTACAATCCGTCCAATGTCAGAAAGCGGTCATACACGTCTATGCTATCCATCTCTTCCGAAATAATTCTTCCGATGCCTCCGGTGGCTACCACCTTTAAGTTATCATAGCCGCTTTCTTCCTTCACCTTTTTAATAATGTATTCGGCTTGTCCTATTTGTCCGTAAAAAAGTCCTGCCTGTATACTGCTGATGGTTTCCTGTGCTAAAATGGTTTTCGGTTTTTTGATCTCTACCTTGGGCAATGCGGCAGTACGTGCCCACAAAGCTTCCGCACTGATTCTGACACCGGGAGCAGTGATGCCGGCCTGAAAGCTGCCGTTTTCGCTCACTAAATCATAGGTGGTGGCGGTACCGAAATCCAAAATCAATACCGGCCCCCCATATTTTTCATATGCGGCAACCGCATCCACAATACGATCCGCCCCAATGGCACGGGGATTCTCTGTTGCGACTCTGATACCTGTCTTTACACCGGGACCTACCACAAGTGGAGTATGCCCCGTATAACGCACAATAGAGCCCATTAGAGAGTGCATCACATCCGATACCACGCTTGCAATGATGATGCCATTAATCTGCTTCACTCCGATACCACGAGTTTTTAACATTTCTACCAGTAAAACACCGTATTCATCCGATGTTCTCTGCAATGTGGTGGCAATACGAAAGGTTGCTTTCATATTTCCTTCATCATATACACCATAAGTTATATTGGTATTTCCTACATCAATTCCCAGAATCATCTTCATCCTCCAACAATGTACCGATATCCTTATGCAGGATAAATACTTTATAGTAAAGGCTTAAGCTTTCCAAAAGCTCCTGCCTCTTTCTGCGCACCTGGGAAATCATCAGACCGCTGCTGATTTCATCATAATAAAAATCATCCTCCTCTGCATTGGCCTCTAAAACCGCAGTGCCGTCCTCTTCAAAAGAAATGGTGAATATCCCTCCCACCTCTTCCGTAAAAAGTACGGACAATATATGCAGCTCCTTCTTTACAGATTCGGGCATACCGTTAAACTTTTCATTGAAATAATATTTCATATCATAGGAATTGGCTCCGCAAAGAACCACCCTATTATTTGTATCCTTATTTTCCTGCTTACACATATCCATAAATCCCGCGTACCGACACTTCTCCGGCGTAAACAACCATTTGTGTTCCGTCCGGCTTTTGTACCAGCAGCTCTCCTTTATTATTGATTCCTTTTGCAGTACCTGTATATTCACCCGATGGTTCCAGCACCAGCACTTCTCTGTTATAGTTTACCAGCCCTGCATGATAGGCATCCAAAAGCGCAGACAAGTCCAGCTTTTGGATAAAAGTACCGTAATGCAGTTCAAATCGTTCCATAATCTTTTGCAGCAGCAATGCTCTCGATATTTTTTTACCGGTCTCCCCTTCCAGGGTTGTGGCTTTCTCTATCAGCTCAGGCTCAAATTCCTGTTTTTTGACATTGATGCCCACTCCGATTACCACATGCTGGATATATTCTCCCTGCAGGCTCATCTCGGTTAGAATACCCGTGACTTTTTTCCCGTTTAACACAATATCATTGGGCCATTTGATGCCGGTCTTTATGCCGCAGACCTGGTCTATGGCTTCTTTTACGGAAAGAGCCATCACCAATGTAAGCATGGATGCCTTGTCCGGTATAAAATCCGGTTTAAGCAGCAAAGTAAAATACAGATTCATACCGGGAGGGGACTGCCAACCCCTTCCTCTCCTGCCCCTGCCTGCAGTCTGCCTCTCAGCAACCACCAGGGTACCGTGCTGTGCACCTTCTTCTGCTAAAAGCTTTGCCTGTATATTGGTAGAGCCCGTATTTTCGTAAAAAACAACCTTACGCCCCGCCCACTTGGTACGAATCCGGCTCTCCAGCTCATGCTTTGTCAGTACATCGGGCAGTCCCGTTAAGCGATAACCCTTATTTTGTACTGCCTCTATCTCATATCCACCCTTTTTCAGCTGATTAACCGCTTTCCATACCGCAGATCTAGTCACACCGAAACGCTCGCATAATTCCTGCCCGGATAGATAATCATCGGTTTGTCTGAGAAGGGAAAGTATTTCTGCCTTCATTATAACCTGACCTCTCTGTAGATATTCTGATTAAAGTGTTGCCGCTATCACTGCCTTGATGGTGTGCATACGGTTTTCTGCCTCCTCAAATACGACGGATTGTGCGGATTCAAACACCTCATCCGTTACCTCCATCTCGGTAATACCGAATTTCCTTTCCATTTCCTCTCCTATCTGGGTTTTCAAATCATGGAATGCCGGCAAGCAGTGCATAAAAATTGCTTCCTTACCCGCATTCTCCATTATCTTTTTATTGACCTGATAAGGAGAAAGCTCTTCAATGCGGCTCTCCCATACTTCCTCGGGCTCGCCCATGGAAACCCAAACATCCGTGTAAATAACATTTGCACCCTTGGTACCGGCAGCAGTATCCTCTGTCAGGGTGATGGTTCCACCGGTTGTATCGGCAATTTCTTTGCATAGATTAACAAGCTCCTGTGCAGGGAAATAGTTTTTAGAAGTACAAACGGTAAAATGCATTCCCATCTTTGCACAGGCAACCATAAGGGAATTACCCATATTATAGCGGGCATCTCCCATGTATGTAAGCTTAATCCCCTTTATATATCCGAAATGCTCTCTGATGGTCAAAAGATCTGCCAGCATCTGGGTGGGATGAAATTCATTGGTGAGTCCATTCCATACGGGAACCCCCGCATATCTTGCAAGCTCTTCCACAATATCCTGTCCGAATCCACGATATTGAATCCCTTCATACATACTGCCAAGCACTCTTGCCGTGTCCGCAATGCTTTCTTTTTTTCCGATTTGAGAACCGGAAGGATCCAGATAAGTGGTTCCCATGCCTAAATCATGAGCCGCCACTTCAAACGCACAACGGGTGCGGGTACTTGTTTTTTCAAAAATAAGTGCTATGTTTTTCCCCCTCAGGGTATCCACCATAACACCTTTCTTTTTTTTATCCTTATATTCGGCTGAAAGATCCAGTAAATATGTAATTTCATCCGGCGTGAAATCCAAAAGCTTTAAAAAATTACGCCCTTTTAAATTCATAATTTTATCCTCTCTTTATTTAATACAAACACTCGGAATCCGCATAAACGGAGTCCGAGTGAATAAAGTCAATATAACAGGTCTCTGTTATTTATCTGTCACTTCTCTGAATGTGGTTGCCAAAGATGCAATTCCCTGTAAATCTGCGGGAAGAAGAATCTTGGTTGCATTACCGTTTGCCGCTTTTTCAAACGCCTCCAAGCTCTTAAGCTTTAACACTGCATCGTCAGCGCCTGCTTCTCTTATCATTCTGATACTGTCGGCCTTTGCCTGCTGAATCTTTAAGATAGCCTCAGCCTCACCTTCCGCTTCACGAATCATCTTTTCCTTTTCTGCTTCCGCACGCAGGATTGCTGACTGTTTTTCAGCCTCTGCCCGCAGGATTGCTGATTCTTTTAAACCTTCTGCTTCCAGAATATTGGCTCTCTTTCCACCTTCTGCTCTGGTTACTGTCTCACGTCTCTCACGCTCTGCCTTCATCTGTTTTTCCATTGCATTTTGAATCTCTGTAGGCGGAATTATATTCTTTAACTCTACACGATTTACCTTAATACCCCAGGGATCCGTTGCGATATCCAATGCCGCACGCATCTTGGTATTGATCGTTTCACGTGAAGTAAGTGTCTCATCCAATAATAAATCACCGATAATATTACGAAGTGTAGTTGCCGTCAGATTCTCAATTGCCATCATGGGATTTTCTACCCCATATGTAAATAGGCTTGAATCCGTTATCTGATAAAATATTACCGTATCAATTCTCATGGTTACATTATCTTTGGTAATAACAGGCTGAGGCGGGAAATCCGCTACCTGTTCTTTTAAGTTTACCCTTTTTGCCACTTTATCCAAAAACGGAATCTTAATGTGAAGACCTACAGACCATGTTCCCTGATAAGCACCGAGCCTTTCCACTACATATGCCTGTGCCTGGGGTACAATTTTGATGCAGGATATCATAATTAACAATAACAGTACAATTAATGCGATAATAGCAAATTCCATTTTACTTCCTCACTTTCTCCTCATAAATTATTTTTTAGGTTCAACAATTAACTTTACACCGCTGACCGCAAGTACCTTTACTACCTCACCTACCGGTATATTGCTGTTTTCATCCGCACTTCGTGCCGTCCATTCCTGTCCGCCCACGGTAACCTGCCCGATACCCTCTAAATTATTAATCTCACTGATTACAATTGCCTGTCTCCCCAACATGCTCTCCACATTGGTTTTAACACGAGCTTTATTAAAATACTTGACCGCCACGGGTCTTGTGAAAAACAACAATAATATAGATATTACTAAAAACAGTATCACCTGTACAACAAGCGGTGCATGAACTGCGGCTGCTATTATGGCAATTAATGTTCCACCGGCAAACCAAATGGTGGTAAGTCCCATCGTCACAAGCTCTATTACAATAAATACAATCAGCAGTACCAACCATACAAATAACATATTATCCGGCATTCTTACACTCCCTTTCCTTTACAATCCTAGTTTTCGTAGATGTTTTTATTTTACTACATTTTTATCTATGGGGCAACACCTTTATTC
>CAZJAS010000088.1:0-8290 GCA_964544135.1 uncultured Clostridium sp.
TTGACAGTTTAGCAGAAGCCGGTTATGCCATACAATATGGCTATGGTGAAAAACAATTGGTAAAATATCCTTTGGTTTTATATCGTTTCCAAAAATATTAGTACAAAAAATGTAATTTTAAATATCGTAGTGGGAAACCATATTGAAACCTGCCGAAAAAGTTGTTATTTCTTTTTTAGCAGGTTTTGTTATGATAAAATAAAGAAATAGTATTTAAATGCTGCAAAGGAGGTATGAAATATATATTGGACGCTACCATCCGGAAATAGGTAATTGGGGCGACCCTGCAGAGCCTGAAGTAAACGATGGCGATAGAATTTCATAACAAAACCCCCTTTACTGATGTTGTCCTGTAAAGAGGGTACATATCATTTTAGGTCTAACTTATGGGGTCAGTTCAAAAACGGTATCCCTTTTATGGGTGGAATAGTATCATTGAGACGGTTTCGGTAAATCTTCTGTTGCCGGATTGCATATCAGTTTTCCCTCACCGGTAAACCGGGAGCCGTGACAGGGGCAGTCCCAGGTATGCTCCTGCGCATTCCATTTGAGGGCACAGCCCATATGGGGACAACGTTTGCGGGAAGAAGTGAGTAAGCCGGCTATTGAGGTTCCCAGATTATTAAATAATTGCTTAGAAAACATATTTCGCGAGGGCGAAAAAACAGCAGCATATTTATTTTCCCTGCCCGATACTAAATCCGTCAGGATCTGAGCCGCAAGCATGGAGGATGTCATTCCCCATTCGTTAAATCCTGATGCAACATAGAGATTGGGACGTATATTGCTATATGTTCCGATATAGGGCACACCGTCAAGGCTGATACAATCTTGCGTAGACCATGCATAGGCTTCCGGAGAGGAAGGATAAAAGCTACGGGCATAATCCCGCAACATTTCATAATGACAGCCGGCTTTACCGGTGCGGTGGTCACCGCCGCCTACCAACAGCATATCTTGATAGGTACGGAAATAAAGTCCGTCCTCGCTGTAATCTACATAAGAGCCGGGAGATGCAGAAATATCTTTTAATGCAATCACATAAGAACGCTTTTGATAGAGCTTTGCAAAATACATACCGCAAGTATTTAAAAACGGAAAATGGGAAGCTATTATTATTTTATTTGCGGTAATGGTAAAGTCTTTTGTAAAGACTTGGTTTTGGTCAATACCGGTGATTCTTGTATGTTCACGGATATTAAGGTCCGCGGCGATAGCAGAAGCAAATTTTAGAGGATGAAACTGAGCCTGTGCAGGAAATTCTACGCCACCAAGAATCGGTATGGGATGAGGGATCTCCTGTAGAAGCCGGGCGTTATAACCAAGCGAATGGAGGGCATTTACTTCATCCTTCATGAGTGCGGCATTTTTGGTAGAATAAATGCATGCAGGTATTTCTTCAAAGTCACAATCAATGTCCTTACAGAGTGCCTTATAGGAATTTACGGCATGAAGATTAGCTTCCAGATAGAGCCTTGCCTTTGTATATCCGAATTTTTTCATTAAGGTGCTGTAGAGAGTATCATGTTGGGCAGAGATTACAGCGGTAGTGCCTGCAGTAGTACCGCTGCAAATAGTATCCGATTCACAAAGCAAGTATTCAATGCCTGCTTTTTTTAAGTGGTAGGCACAAAGAATGCCGGCCAGTCCACCACCTACGATACAGACATCGGTTTTTTCATCGCTGGTGAGTGATGGAAAAGAGGGTAAAACAGCGGTATTATTCCATAATGAGTTTATCATATTATTCTCCTAGTGTTTTTCTGTAGTATTGCCCAATCAATTCAAAATATAAGTGGGTAGATTTTTTTGATGCAACATTTATTCAGATATGCTACAATAGGAAAGGTAATATATACCGTGAGTAATAAAAATGCGGGGAAAAATAAGAGGGGTAAAATATGAAGAAAATATTAAGGTTATCGGTAGTTTTTTTTGTTATGCTGACAATGTTTAGTCTTATGGGTTGTGGGGAAAAAACAGTGGTCAGTCTGAAAGATTTTAATTCACTAATGGAAAAAAAGGGTTATACCATAAAAGATGCGACCGAACAGATTACGCCGGCTCGCGTTCAGGCAATCAGTCTGGCAATCAAAGAGGACTATCAGATAGAGTTTTATGTATTTAAGGATACAAGGACGGCAGAATCAGTCTTTGCCCAAAACAAACTTATGTTTGAAAACAATAAGAGCAGCGGTTATATTGAGCAAAGTAGAAGTTTTCAAAATAATAGTTATTATTCCTTGGTTTCAGGCGGTAACTTTTATCTTCTTTCCAGGGTGGATCATACCATGATTTATGTGGTGGCCGACGCTGATTATAAGAAGGAAATTACAGAAACCATAAAGGAATTGGGATATTGAGTCGGTAGTAGAGATACTCAAATAAGGTAGTATAAGAGGGGTATATATGGACTGTAAGGAGTTTGAGAAAATGATACCGGCTTTTTTGGAAAATGCCTTAAGCTATAAAGCGACTAAAAGGTTTTTGGAGCATGTGGATAGCTGTCCTGAATGTCAGGAAGAATTAACCATAAAGGTGTTGGTATCCGAGGGTATGGCGCGGTTGGAAGAAGGAAGCGCCTTTGATATACAAAAAGAATTAGATCGGCATATCCAGGAAGCACATAAACGAATACGTTTACATAAAATGTTTAAATATGCTTCCATTACTTTAGAAATAGTTGCTTTTATAGCAATTGTTTTGGTTATAATATTTTTGGTTTTATAAATAGAAAGGTTATTATATGAACGGAAAAATAGTATTAATTGACGGACACAGTATCATGCATAGAGCTTTTTACGGTGTACCTGATTTAACAAATGCAGAAGGATTCCATACCAATGCAATATATGGATTTTTAAATATTATGTTTAAAGTTTTGGAGGAAGAAAATCCGGATTATCTTGCGGTTGCCTTCGATAGAAAGGAACCAACCTTTAGACATGAAATGTATGAAGCATATAAAGGAACCAGAAAGCCCATGCCTGGAGAGCTGCGGGAGCAGGAGCCCGTTTTAAAGGAAATGCTGACCAGCATGGGTATCTGCATATTAGACCATGCGGGCTTGGAAGCAGACGATATTTTGGGAACTCTGGCAAAAGAGTCTGAAGAAAAAGGACTGGAGGTATCTTTAATCTCGGGAGACAGAGACCTTCTGCAAATAGCTACAGACCGCATTAAAATAAGAATTCCCAAGACTAAAATGGGAAAAACAGAAACAGAGGATTATTATGCAAAGGATGTATTTGATAAATACAGGGTAACACCTTTGCAATTTATAGAATTAAAAGCACTCATGGGAGATGCATCGGACAATATTCCGGGAGTCCCAAAGGTAGGGGAAAAAACAGCATCAGAGTTAATGATAACCTATGGCTCCTTAGATGAAATATATGCTCATGTGGAGGAAATTAAAAAGAAATCAATCAGAGAGACTTTAATTGAAAATAGAGAGCTGGCGGATTTGAGTAAGAAGCTGGCTACCATTAAAACAGATTGTAAGCTGGATTTTTCTTATGAAGAGGCAAAGGCAGAGGGCTATTATACAAAAGAGGCTTATTCGCTGTGCAAAAAACTGGGCTTTAAAAATATGCTGAGTCGGTTTGATGAAGCAGCATCAGTTACCAAAAATCAGGCAACAGACTATTTTCGGACGGTGACAAGCTTAAAAGAAGCAGAAAATGTATTTACAGAGATAAATAAGGCATCGGAAGCAGGATTTTGTATGCTTGCAGACGGTAGGACGGATAGGGATATTGTAGGACTTGCACTAACCGTATCGGAAAAGGATATTGTATTTATTCCCGCAGGAGAAGAAATTACAGGAGCCTATCTAACGGAAGGGCTCAAGAAACTATCCGGGAAGATTAAGCTTTCTACCATTGATATCAAAAATCAATACGAATATCTGGATCTCAGTGATACCGAGAGATATTTTGATGTTTTAATTGCAGCTTATCTGCTCAATCCCCTAAAGAATGATTATGATATTGAATCCATAGCAGGAGAGCATCTGGGTATTATCATTCCGGGGCGGGCGGAAGTATTCGGGAAAGAAGGCTATCGAAAGGGTTATGAAAAGAATCCCGAAAAATGCGCAGAATATGCTTGTTATGGAGCTTATGTGGCCTATGCGGCTAAAACTGTGCTTGCAGCAAAGCTGAAAGAAGCTGAGATGGATGAGCTCATGCGGGATGTGGAAATGCCTCTGTCCATGGTTTTATATGATATGGAGCAGGCAGGTATGATGGTAAGGCTTGAGGAATTAAAAGAATACGGAGATAAACTGGTAGGCCGGATTACAGAGTTAGAACAGGAAATCCATGAACAGGCCGGAGAAGTTTTCAATATCAATTCGCCAAAGCAATTAGGTGAGATTTTATTCGGGAAAATGCAGCTGCCGGGCGGGAAAAAGACAAAAACAGGTTATTCCACTGCAGCTGATGTATTGGAAAAGCTGGCACCGGATCATGAGATTATAGCAAATATTTTAGAATATCGGGGTCTGACTAAGCTAAAGTCCACCTATGCGGACGGATTGGCTGCCTGCATCGGAAAAGACGGCAGGATTCATTCAAACTTTAACCAAACCATTACGGCAACCGGCAGAATCAGCTCCACAGAACCTAATCTGCAAAATATTCCTATTCGGATGGAATTGGGCAGACAGATACGCAAGGTATTTGTACCCAAGGAAGGATTTGTTTTTACGGATGCAGATTATTCCCAGATAGAGCTTCGCGTCCTGGCACATATGTCGGGAGATGAGCAGTTGATTGAGGCTTACCGCACGGAGCAGGATATTCATCGAATGACTGCCGCCAAGGTATTTCATACACCGTTTGAGGAAGTGACGGAATTACAAAGAAGCAATGCAAAGGCTGTTAATTTCGGAATAGTATACGGCATCAGCTCTTTTGGACTCAGTCAGGATTTGAGCATTTCTAAAAAACAGGCATCGGAATATATTGAACAATATTTTGAAACCTATCCTGATGTAAAAGCATTTTTAGACGGATTGGTAACAAAAGCCAAGGACTGCGGATATGCCCGGACCTTATTTGGCCGCAGACGGCCGATACCCGAGCTGTCCTCCAACAATTTCATGCAGCGCTCTTTTGGTGAACGAATCGCGATGAATTCACCCATCCAGGGAACTGCGGCCGATATTATTAAAATTGCCATGATAAATGTATGGAAATTGTTAAAAAAAGAAAAATTAAAATCAAGGTTGGTGCTGCAGGTTCACGATGAGCTGCTGATAGAAACGGCTTTGGGGGAAGAAGAACAGGTGGAGGGGATTTTATCCGAGGGTATGCGCCGGGCAGCAAAGCTTTCTGTTGATTTGGCGATAGATGTGCATACCGGAGAAAATTGGTATGAGGCAAAATAATATAGGGGGTAGAGTATGCGGCTGATTGGAATTACCGGCGGAGTTGGTGCAGGTAAAACAGAGATATTATCTTTTATCAGGCAACATTATAATTGCAAGATTTATCTTGCTGATGAAGTGGCCAATACAATACAGCAGCCAGATGGGGTATGCCATGAGAAAATAACGAAACTTTTGGGGAAAGAGATTCTTGCAAAGGACGGTAGAATAGACAGAGGAAAAATGGCGGCAAAGATTTTTATGGACAAGAATCTTTTACGTCAAGTCAATGCGATTATACATCCGGCGGTTAAGTCATATTTAAAGGCGGCGGTGGATAGCGCAAGGGCAGATGAAAATACGGAGCTCTTCTTTATTGAGGCAGCATTACTGATTGAAAATGGGTATGGTGAGATCGTTGATGAAATGTGGTATATCTATGCACCCATTGAATTAAGAAGAGAACGGCTAAATAAAAAACGCGGTTATTCAAGTGCTAAGATTGACCGTATCATGGGAAGCCAGCTTTCAGAAAAGGCTTTTAAAATCAACAGTGATTTTATTATAGATAACAGCGGTACGCTTGACGAGGCATACAGCCAGATTAAAAAGAGACTGGAGGCATACACGTGGCAGGAATAGCACATCATGCAAAAGCAGTGTTCGGACTGGATATCGGGACCAGAAGCATAGTGGGAACGGTGGGATATAAGGATAAGGATCGTTTTGTTGTTATTGCACAGAGAATGCAGGAACATGAAACCCGTGCCATGATGGACGGACAGATTCATGATATCAAGAAGGTGGGAGATACCATTACTGCTGTTAAGGAATCATTGGAGCAGGATATCGGGGCTCCTTTAACAGAAGTGTGTATTGCAGCGGCGGGTCGTGTACTGTTAACGGTGACCACACATGTTGATTTAAACTTTTTTGACGATAAAATAGTGACAGAAGAGGATATTTATGCCCTTTCCGCCATGGGAGTGGAGCAGGCATATGAGGAGTTTATATCAGAAAATAAATCGGATATGAAATTTTACTGTGTTGGATATTCGGTAGTTCGTTACTATATGAACCAATATCCCATCGGCAATCCCATAGATCATAAGGCAAGAATCATTGGCGTGGACATGATTGTGACATTCCTGCCCGAGGATGTGGTAGACGGTCTTTATAGAGCGGTAGAATATGCAGGCCTAAAGGTTGCCAATATGACACTTGAGCCAATTGCTGCCATACAGGTGGCTATACCGGAAAAGTTCCGGATGCTGAATATTGCGCTTGTTGATGTGGGAGCCGGTACTTCGGATATTTCTATTACCAAGGACGGTACTATTATATCCTATGGCATGATTCCCATTGCGGGAGACAGTCTGACGGAGACCATTGCCAATCATTGTCTGGTAGACTTTAATTCGGCTGAGCAGATTAAACGGCATATTATTGACGGAGAAGTCATGTATACTGATATTATGGGATTGACCCATACCATCAGTGAGGATGAGCTGATGCAGGTCCTTGCACCGGCCATAGATGGGATGACTCAGCCGGTGGCTGATTGTATCAGGCAATTAAACGGCGATAAATCTGTCAGTGCTGTATTTGTAGTGGGCGGCGGCGGAAAGATTCCGGGCTATACGGAAAGCTTGTCGGCTAAATTGGATATTGCCCAGGAAAGAACGGCTGTAAGAGGCAGTGAAGTTATGGGGTTTGTGGATTTTCCCAAAGAGATTGAAAAGGATTCTATGCTGGTAACCCCTGTGGGAATATGCCTTAGTTTCTATGAGCATAATAATAATTTTGTATTTGTTACATTTAATGAAGAAAGAATTAAAATATATGACAACGGAAAGCTCACTTTGGTAGATGCAGCCATACAGGCTGAATTTCCAAATGATAGATTATTCCCTAAAAGGGGGAAAGAATTAAATTATACGGTGGAAGGAAAGGCCCGCATCAAAAGGGGAGAGCTGGGTGAGGTTGCTATTATTACGGTAAATGGGGAACCGGCTGATATTAATACTCCGATTAAGGCAAATGATGTAATCAGCGTAATACCTTCTACTGCAGGGGCAGCCGCGGAGCAGGAAGTGCGGGAATTGCCGGAGTTTAATCAGTCCATTACGGTCAGTGTTAATAATAAGAATATTATTCTACCTAAATTTGCACAAGTAAACGGGGTTTTGCAGTCTGGTTATTATGAAATACAAGAGGGTGACTCTATTGTAATGCAAAATTACTATTCGGTGGGTCAAATACTGGAGTTTATGGATATCTTGCTTCCGGAGGATGCGGAATTTATGGTAAATAATGCATGGGCAGACAGAACAACGCCTGTGTATGAAAATTTCAGTGTAGCCTTTGGAGAAACGGTAAATAATGCCCGACTGGCAGAAGCAGAAGAGGAAGAAGACAGTGAAAGCCATGAAGCTGAAAATCGGGAAAAAGAAAATCTCAGAAGAGAAAAATTTCAGGAAATAGAGGAAGATTTTAAGGAAACCGAAGATAAAGATACCATTAAACCTGTGGTACATGATATCCTAGTGATAGTAAACGGCATTCCCATAAAGCTCTCGGGCAAGGCATCCTATGTTTATGTGGATGTATTTGATTACATAGACTTTGATTTATCAAAACCCAAGGGAAGTGGGATTTTTACCGGTTTAAACGGACAACCTGCGGAATATTTAAAAGAAATAAAGGATGGAGATGTAATCGACATCTATTGGAGGAGTTAGTGTGAGAAGATATTCTAAGGAGCCAAAATACGGCACCTAAGAATATCTAAATCTCACACTGAAGAATGTCTCTTCGAGCCATTCTTCCCATTTATTATTTATGCCGCTGATGCGGCATGTAGGTTAGTGTGGAAAGAAATTCTAAGTCTTCAAAGTACGAAGACTAATAATTTCT
>CAZJAS010000089.1:0-8157 GCA_964544135.1 uncultured Clostridium sp.
GCACTTTGGTAGAACTTATTCATTTTTAAGTTGCAATTTACGGAAACTCAAGTTTGGCTCGGTATAATTAGGAGGAAAAAACAGACATTTTAAAATAGAATTGACATTATTTTACTCAAATGATATTATAAAACAGTAATTATTACTAATTAGTAATTGTGAAATTTATTTTATGGGCTCTACTCATTATAATACTTTGGAATGCCATCTTTTTCTATGGAAATGAGACCGTAAGGGGTTCCTAAAAGCAGGGAAGCCTTTGCTGAGCATGCTTTTACACATAGGGGCTCATTGGAATGGTTAGAAAAACCGGCTGACAAAGTAATATAATGAGTAGAGCCCCATTGGAAGCAAGTTTCGCAATTATCTTTATTACTAATTTGAAAAGGAGATAACTTTATGAACACAAACGCTTTCAGAAGCCTTTCATACGGAGTATATGTGATAGGTACATTGGATGGGGACAGGCCTACCGGCTGTACCGCAAACAGTGTAATGCAGATTACTTCAGATCCGGCGACTATAGCAATCAGCATTAATCATACCAATTATACCAATAGCTGTATCGCCAAAACCGGCAAATTTTCCATATCTATCTTGGGAGAAAATACTCAGGCATCCATTATCGGGACCTTTGGATTTCAGAGCGGAAAGGATGTTAATAAATTTGAAAGCGTGAAATATGCATTAAAGGAAAACATGCCAGTGGTAACGGATTCCTGTGCTTATATTGTGTGCGAAGTTATTAACAAAATGGAAACAGACACTCATACCGTATTTTTAGGAAAAGTAACGGACTGTGATGTGCTTAAAAAAGATGATGCCATGACATATTCCTATTACCATAAGGTAATCAAAGGAAAGAGCCCCAAGGCGGCTCCCACCTATCTTCCCGATGAGGAGGAGACAACCCCTGCGGTAGTGTATCGCTGCAAGATATGCGGATATGTTTATGACGGGGAGATTCCCTTTGAAGAGCTTCCCGAGGACTATGTTTGTCCGATTTGCAAGCATCCCAAATCAGATTTTGTAAAGGTATCATAGGTCGGAAGGCGGCAAAGTAATTTGCTTTTTATTTCTTAGACGCAGCTCCTTAAAAAAGGTGGTGAGCATATTACTGCACTCTTCTTCCAATACATCTTTTGTGATAGCAACCTGATGGTTAAATTCCGGCATTTGTAATATATTCAGAATGGAGCCGGCACAGCCGGCCTTTGGGTTCATACAGCCAATCACAACTTCGGGAATTCGGGCCTGAACGATGGCTCCCGAACACATTTGACAGGGCTCTAAGGTAACATAGAGCGTGCACCCTTCCAGACGCCAGTCTCCGATTTTTTTGCTGGCTTTCTTAATGGCTGTAATTTCCGCATGGGCTAGGGTGTTTTTATCGGTATTACGGCGGTTATATCCCCTGCCGATAATCTTACCTTCATAGACGATAACACAGCCAATGGGAACTTCGCCCAATGCATATGCCTTTTTTGCCTGACGCAAGGCTTCCCTCATAAATTTATTATGTTGATTTGTCTCCATTATATTGCCTTTCTGTAAGTATAATCATATTGCTTTTTATATCTGTAATTGATATATTAGATATTATAACTGCCAAAGAGAAAAGAGGCAACAGGATGCAGATACGGGGATTAAATAAAACTACATTATTGGATTATCCGGAGCATGTGGCAGCCACCGTTTTTACAGGGGGCTGCAATTTTTGCTGTCCTTTTTGCCATAACGGCGATTTGGTTTTAAGACCCCAGTATATTCCTGAGATTTCAAAAGATGAAATTATGAATTTCCTAAATAAGAGAAAAGGAATATTAACCGGAATATGTATCACGGGGGGAGAGCCCACATTGCAGCCCGGCTTGGAATCTTTTATAGAAGAAATTAAAAATCTGGGTTATTTGGTGAAGCTGGATACCAATGGATATAAACCCGATGTGCTAAAAAGCTTGATTGCAAAAGACCTGCTGGATTATGTGGCAATGGACATTAAAAATGCAAAACATAAATATGAAAATACAACGGGAGTAAGGAATATTTTAATTAAAAATATAGAAGATAGTGTACAAATTTTAATGGATAGCAAGATACCCTATGAGTTTCGTACCACAGTTGTAAGAGAGTTACATGAAAAAGAGGATTTTTTGGAAATAGGTAAATGGCTTGCCGGAGCAATGGCTTATTTCCTGCAGGCGTATAGGGAGGATGAGGGTGTGATTGGGAAAGGATTTTCCTCCTATGACAAAGAAGAAATGGAAGAATTCGCAGGTGTTATGAGACGGTATGTGAGTAGGGTAGAGCTACGAGGGCTAGTATGAAGTGTGGAAAGAAATTCTAAGTCTTCTTAGTACCAAGACTAATAATTTCTAAGTTCCACACGGAAGAATGTAAAGAGCACATTCTTCTATATTAAAGTTTCACGATCTTGATTTGTATGTCCGCTAAAGCGGACAGATGGGAGTTAGAATGAATCAACGGGAGATACAAAATTACGAAGATTTTGTTAATGCGATGATGGAGGTTGGTTTTTCCATGGGAGGCAGTAACTGGGAAGGGATATTTTCTTTGATCTCATGGAGTTGGAATGAAGAACCCCCATATGAAACGCCGGTTTGTTGGCATACCGGAGATCCAGAGACCGATCCCTGGGAGTGGCGTATGCGTGTATTGGAGGAAGGCAGCGATATTGCATATGCAAAGGTCTTTTTCAAGAAGAGCGGATATATTACCAAAAAATGGGCGCCTTATTTTATTGCTGTTCGCAGGAGCAGCTTTGAAGAGGATTATGCTGACGGTATTATAAGCAATCAGGCGAAACGTATTTATGAAGTTGTGCGGGAGAACGGTGCAATGCCCTCTCATGTAATTAAACAGATTGCCGGTTTTGGTAAGGCGGAGAAATCTGCGTTTGATCGAGCGCTGGTTGAATTACAGATGAAAATGTATCTTACCATGTGCGGAAGACAGCATAAGATTTCTCAAAAGGGAGAGATATATGGTTGGTCCTCCACTATGCTTTGTACCACGGAAGATTTCTGGGGCGATGATGTCTTTGATAAGGCAGCAGATCTAAATAAAGAGGATGCAATATCAGCAATAACGGAACAGATTCTTATGCTGAATCCCGAGGCCCGGCAAAAAAATATAATAAAGTTTATTAGCGGTTAAAAACGTCTGTCAGGAAGTAAAACCTGACAGACGTCTTTAAATTATTTTCATTAGTAGAACTATATAATTAATTACTAAAATACTTGTAATTGACTAATTCATCTATTGCATTATTGATTTGAGCGTTAGAATATTTACTACCTTTAATTTTTTCAACACCATCTACTATATTCTGTATATTGGAATTTTGAATTTCTCTCTGAACATAAAGTGTAGTTGCTAACAATTCCAAATCAGAGGGGCTTTTTGTGCCGAAGTACGTAATAATATCTCTAACATTATTATTTGAGAATGTTACGTCTGAATCATCATCAACAGATAGCATATGTCCACGATCTGTTATTTTTATATTTAATTTACCGCAATTATTTAGATAACGTATCTCCGAATCTAATTCCGCACTATAAGGACCATAAAAATGAATGCTATAATCATATCCTAAATCCTCTTTAGCCTCTTGAACTAAATAAGTTATTTTTTGTACAGTTTTCTTACAGGGAGATTTACCAGCAACTTTTTCTATAGCTTTAATTAAATTTAAAATGTTGTCCACAATACAGTCTTTCTATTAAGAATATTGGCGATATTTTTTATTAATCCAATTTTTAATTTCTTCAATTCGATTACCGGTTGCATATACTCTACAAATGTATATTTTATCAATAATTCCTCTTAAGATCAATGAACAATCCATGATATTTTTAGTTTCTTGAGTATGCTTATCAATAACTTTTATTTCACCGCCACTATCATCGTCGGATAAATATGCACTGGGCAATAATTTATGAGCTTTTTTATCAACATCATCATAATAAAAAGATTCACTAGGAAATTCATTTTGAACAGAATCATAGAAAATTTTAGCAAACCTTTTTTCAGGAGAAGTTGCATGTGCAGGAGTTTCATAAATACATGTCATTGTGCAACGGTTTAAGTATTGTTGTGATTTATCTTTACCTATTTGTCTCATTTGGTTTAATACTCTTATGTCATCCCATTCTAGATAGTCGTTAACATCTATAGGAAATTGGCCATTTGGAAGTATCTCTTTCATGCTATCAATAAGTAGTGAATCAAAATATCTACGTGTTTTATGAAAATAAACTTGGATAAACATAAAATAACGAGCAAGAACAAATTCTTCAAAAGCTTGTATACCCCCACTATTTATGGCTAGTAACATAATGTTTTCGCTTTCATTTGTGTATACAGTTAATGTCGAAATAAATCTATCCAGATCGTACTTACCATATGTAACTCCACAGAATAAGGAATCGCGAAGTAAGTAGTCCATCTTGTCGCAATCCAACTCACTATCCATAAAACTTTTTAAAAAAACAAAATCAGGCCAAATGTATTCTGGGTCATTTATTTTAGGCTTTTCACCATATATCATCCATATCAACTGTGGTGTAATTGGATGAATATTATAGTTTTTTATTAAATCATCAATAGATATATTTAGCTTTGATGCAATTTCCTCATGTAGTTTCTTGCCTATTTCACAGATATACTTTGGAATTATAGTCTCTTCAATTATTTTTTTGGTATAATCCTCATGTTCAAGATTTCCAGGAAATAAATTTTCTGATGCATGAGAGAATGGAGCATGGCCTAAATCATGAGTTAATGCAATTAATCGAAGAATTTACCGATATCATATACTTACCGCTTCATTTTCTTGTGGGTCTTTTCTGAACAAATTTGAGGTTTTTGAAATAACAGAATCAAATACCCTGGTCACCAAATGCATTACCCCTATTGAATGACCAAAACGAGTGTGTTCAGCACCATGATATACAAGATACGTGGTAGCTAGCTGACGTATATTACGTAGACGTTGAAATGGTTTAGAATCCACTATTTTTTGCTCATCTTCACTTAAATATATAAAACCATGAATTGGATCTCGAAATTGTGGCATGTCTACCTTTCCTCCAATTGGCATATTTATTATAACTATATGCTACTCTGTTCTATAATTTATTTCAACATCAAGTCTCCAATAAAAATTTTTATAATAGTGTTTAATTGCATTATATTATCAAATATGATAATATAATCTAAAGTGATAATGAAAGGAGAAGTTAAATGGCGGATTTAATAAATGAAACATTGGAAGCATTTGTGAATCCCATTAAAAGCAGGGTTATTTTGGGTGTACATACATTGGGAAGGGCAACCGCTAAACAGCTTATGGAAATGCATGCGGATATACCGCAAGCCACATTATATAGGACATTAAATAAATTATTAGAATTGAAAATTATTGAGGTGGCAGAAGAAAATCAAAAACGGGGTGCGGTGGAAAAAGTCTATCAGATCAATCTGGAAGCCGATTTGATGAATGCTCAAAAGATAGTCATGGAGAATGACGGCAATGGTTATCTCCACTTATTTTTAGCATTTACGAAGCAGCTGATCGGATCATTCGGACAGTATGCAAAGCGTCCTGATATTGATATTTTGCATGACGGCTCTGGCTTTTCTGCATCGCCAATCTGCGTAACAGAAAAAGAACTGGAAGATCTCGCCGTTAAAATAGGAAAGATTGTGGAACCTTATCGGGAAAATCCTCTTACAGAAAACCGTAAACATCACACTTTGGCAGTAATTTTTACGCCGCCGGAAGAAGAGAGCAGGTGAATATATGAACGCAGTCATAACAGAAAATTTATCTAAAGTATATCCCCAAGGAAAAAAGGCGGTGGATAGTATCAATCTATCCATAGGGGAGGGTGAGATTTACGGATTTTTAGGCCCTAACGGAGCGGGAAAGACAACAACAATTAAGTTGCTGATCGGGATGCTCCTGCCAACACAGGGAAATTGTCAGGTATTTCATATTGATCCGGGTGAAAAGCCCGATATCGTGCATCAATCGGCAGGAATCGTAACGGAGCATGGTCAAATGTACAGTCAGCTGACCGGTATGGAGAACCTCATATATTATGGATCATTATTTGGCGTGAGCAAAAAGGAAAGCCTGGCATATGGTACGGCCTTATTAGAAAAAATGGAGATTTCGGAAGCAAAGGATCAAAAGCTTGCCACATATTCTACCGGTATGCGTCAACGCCTTTCGTTAGCAAGAGCCATGATACATCGTCCTAAGATACTGTTTTTGGATGAACCCACCTCCGGATTGGATCCTGAAAGTGCGCAAAATGTAAATAATATGATAAAGGGACTTGCCAAGGATGAAGGCACCACCATATTTTTATGTACCCATCAATTACGTTATGCACAAGAAATATGTAATACCTACGGCTTGATTGACGATGGCGTAATGCTTGCAACAGGTGGACTGGACCAGCTTCGTTCGTTGGTTACGAAGGGCTTAACAGTTACCATTCAGGTAAACAATGAAACCATTCAAAAGAAGGTAACATCAGAAGCGGAAATACCTGCAATCATTAGAAATTATATTGATAACGGAGATGATATTTATCATGTTTCGGCACAGAAATTATCATTAGAGGAAATATACTTTGCTTTAATCGAAAAACGTGAAGGCAGAAAGGAAGGACGGATATATGAATGAAAAACAAAGAGCAATTATTAAGAAAGACTTAAAGGGTATCGTTTTCGATAAATTTCAATTTCCCGTTCTGCTCATTGTACCTTTTGCTTTTGTCGTATTTATTCCAACCATTTTTATATTATCAATTAATTTAGGAGATGATAGTATGAATATGGCAGCGGATATGCAGAAGTTGATAGAGCTGCTTCCTGTTGCGGGTCGATCTGATAATATGCCTTTATTCATAACCGAAGCTATTTTAAATTATATTATGCCGGTGTTTTTTTTGATAATTCCCACCATGGCAGCCATGATTATGGCAGCAAGCTCATTTATAGGTGAAAAAGAAAATAGAACATTGGAAACATTGTTCTATAGTCCCTTATCGCTTAGGCAAATCTTTCAGGCAAAAATAATGGCCTCCTTTTTGCTGAGTATGCTTGTTTCAATTGGCTCCTTTCTTGTATTTCTTCTGGTTGTTGAGACGGAATTTTTATTACTGATTGGAAGCCCCTTTATACCAAGCTTTAACTGGCTCATTAACTTACTCTTGGTTTCTCCGGCTGTTTCCTTTATATCCATTACATTAATCGTACATGGTTCAGCCAAAGCAAAGACCATGCAGGAATCACAGCAGCGTGCCATGTTTTTAGTATTTCCCATATTATTTCTTATTGTGGGACAGTTTACCGGAATAATATTGGTAGGTCCTTTACTTCTTTTATGTTTGGGTGTCATATTTGCTTTTATTGGGATGCTGCTAATGAAAGGGATAGTCAAAAAGTTATCTTATGAAAGAATGCTAGGCTAATAGGTGAAATATTATTTTATACTTACAGTACCGGTCAATTTTCCGGTACTGTTTTCACGTTAAGAGGTTTACATAATAAAATTAGACAGGGGAGAGGTTTAGCGGTATAATAGGAATAAGGATTTTCTATACAATAGAAAGCCGGAAACATTAATTACTTAGGAGAAGATAGAATGAGTTTAAAAATGAATAATAAAAAAGGAAATGAAATCACAAAAGAATATACAAGTTCAATAGCAAATCAAACCTTTGATGAGGAAAGAGCATTGTATAATTTACAAAATGCCAGTGTAAGTGATTGTGTCTTTGCGGGCCCTGCTGACGGCGAGTCCGCACTGAAGGAGGCAAGAAATGTATTCCTGCAAAACTGCAGTTTTTCATTGCGTTATCCCCTTTGGCATGCAAAGCAATTTCACTTGGCAGATTCCTCAATGGATATTTTGACAAGGGCTCCCATTTGGTATGAGAAATCCGATTAGCACACTTATTAGTATTGATTTAGTAGACTTATCTTTTATTAGATGAATTGCTTCTACTTTATATGTATTAAATATACTGAAAGCCGCCATCATACTTAAAAATATGATTAGGAAATTCTTCATTGCTGTAAACGAAATTCCACGGTATGCAACAAACATAAATAACC
>CAZJAS010000090.1:0-7960 GCA_964544135.1 uncultured Clostridium sp.
ACTTAGAAATTATTAGTCTTCGTACTTTGAAGACTTAGAATTTCTTTCCACACTAAACCATCATTTCCTCTCGCATATGCATTAATATCTTTTTCTCCATGCGGCTGACCTGCACTTGGCTGATTCCCATGCTCCTTGCTACTTCGGACTGGGTTTTATCCTGAAAATAACGCATTGTTATCAGCTTTCTTTCCCTTTCATCCAAGGAATCCATAAGCTGACTTAAGAGCAGATGGTTGAGCAGCTTTTCTTTTTCATAGTCCTGAGAAATGCTTAGGCCGCCGGACTGATTCGCTCCTCCTATCTGCCCGTTTGCGGCTATCTTATCTACCAAAAATATTTCACTGCCGTCTGCCTGATATACGGATTTATAGATAGACTCCACCTCGGTACCCGCTTCAAGTGCAAGAGTGATTTCTTCCACCGTAAGTCCTGACTCCTCCGAAACTTCATATAAATAGGGATCACGTCCCAGCTTTCCGGTTAGCTTTTCCATTGCCCTTTTTGCCTTTATTCCGTTTTCTTTTAAAGTCCTGCTTACCTTTATCATACCGTCATCCCGCAGAAACCGCTTAATCTCACCCATAATCATTGGAACTGCATAGGTAGAAAATTTGACATCATAGGATAGATTAAATTTATCGATCGCCTTTATAAGTCCAATCGTACCTATTTGAAAAAGGTCTTCTAATTCATATCCCCTGCCTGCAAACCTTTTTACAATATAATGTACCAGCCCCAGATTGTTTTCTATCAGTACCTCTCTTGCCTCTTTATCTCCTGCTTGTGATTTTTCGATTAATACTGATATTTCTTCCATTCTGCGGTTTATTCCCCCCTGTGAATCCAGGCACCGCTCGACAGTTTTTTCTGCATCCGGACAATAGTCCCTTGAAGCGGCGTAGATTCTACTTCCAAATCATCCATAAAGGCTTCCATAAAGGCAAAGCCCATTCCCGAACGATCCAGCTCCGGTTTTGTGGTATAGAGAGGCTCCATGGCCTTGTCCAAATTATCAATGCCGATACCATTATCCTCTACCTCAATATGTAAAACTCCACGCTCTATTCTGCAGCGCACATACACCTTCCCTTCCTTTATCTTGCAGCACACAGGTCTGACATCACCGTGCCTGCCATATCCGTACACATTTTCATAACCATGGATAATTGCATTGGTAACCGCTTCCGAGACCGCTGTTTTTATATCTGAGAGCTCTTCTATGGTAGGATCCAACGGGGTAACAAATGCCGCCACCGCCACTCTTGCAAAGCTCTCATTGTTGGATATTGCATCAAATTCCAGTGTCATTTCGTTTTTCATGCTGTCCCTTTCTCCGGTCACACAAGATTCCTTTTGTTTTACTTCTATCATCCTGTTCCTTCTTCCTCCTATTCCATAATTTCAATGATTCTATTTAATCCGGACATATGCAATATCCGCTTTATCTGCCTGTCTGCATGAATCGCAAAAACCTTCCCTCCAAAACAAGCTATCTTTTTATATCTGCCCATGATGATTCCGATTCCGGAGGAGTCCATAAATCGTGTATCTTCAAAATCAAAAACCACATTATTTACTTGCTCCTTCAAAATATATCTGTCCGCATTCTCGCAAATATAGGCAGATTTGTGATGATCCACTTCTTCCGGAAGCTTCACACAAAGATAGTTATCAATTACCTTAAAATCCTCCATTTTCTAAAACCTTTCTCCTTTCGACATTTTTTTCATCAAAAAAGAACCTATAATCACTTATAAGCTCTCTTTTGTATTTTACCTATTTCGCTCTTGTATTTTATGTACCTTTAGCTGCCGCTCAAATCGTTTATATATTCCTGAGACCTTCTCGCCCTATTGGAATTGGGAAATAATTCTATTACTTTCTCGTAGTTCTCAATGGCCTCTGTTTTTTTATCACTCTGTCTATAGGCATTTGCCAGCATAAAAAGGGCGTCCCCATTGGTTGAATCATAGTTTACCGCACGCTCTAAATCCATTATGGCAGTTTTAAAATCGTCATCCTTATAAGCTGCTTCACCTGACTTAAAATATATGCCCGACATTTCAGGCCCAATTTGTTTTAATAAGGTATCATATAAAAGCTTAAAATCACCGGAAATCTCGTCTAAGTCTACATTATCGGCAATCTCGTCCAAATGAGCCGCAGTTGCCTGCACATCCCCTGTCTCCAAATATTCCGAAGCGCTCTTTAACAGGCTGTCTATGGTTTTAAGGGTGCCGTCCGTACCCACATATGCATCTAATTCATCATGTAATTTCTGGTTGTCCAGAGTCAAATCATCAATCTGCTGTTGCAGGGTCGCCAAAGCCGCTGTCTTTATATCAAGCTGTTCACCGATTGTTCTTACCTCAGTCTGTGCCTTCTCTCTCTCCGCAGTAACAGATGCCGGTAGAATCAAAAAGAACATAGCGGCAATACCTAATACCAATCCGATTCCTACATTGAACAATGTGCTTAATCCGGTACTCTTTTGCTCCTTTACATTGAGGGGCTGGATAATAATTTCATTATCACTCTGGTAACGTACCGCTTTTTCACTTTTACGTTTACCGCTCGTCTTGCCGGGCTCGTCCGTTATAAGCATCCCGTCCACTTCTTTTTTATACCGAAGGGTAAGTGTATTATTACTATCTATCCGCAGACATTTTTCAAGCTCCTTCGCTGCTCTTTCCCACTGCTCACTGTCAATATACAAAAGAGCTAAAAGCTGATGAGCTCTGATAAATTTGGGATTGAGTGATAAAACCTTTTTTAATTGGATTATTGCTAGATCTTTGCTGTCCTGTGTACAGTAAATAAGTGCTTGATTATATTTCTTTATGGTTTGATTGATGACATCAAGCCTTGAACCATTACTCTGAATCATCTCTATATAATCATCTGCAATATTTTTCTGGGGACGCAGGTTTTTACTGATTACCCATTCACTTAATGCAGCAACTACCTCACCTACTTCAAAATAAACGAGACCCAGCAGGTTTCTGGCTTCTACATTATTTTTATTAAACTTTAAACTCTGCCTTAGGCTTGTCATTGCGCCGGTTAAATCCCGTACTCCTGCCTTTTCCAGTCCTTCATTATAATACATATTGGACACCCTTACAATTCTCTTGTAAAGAGAAACATCTGCGCCGCAACCGGTGCAAAAATCAGGCTCTGACAAACGGCAGCCACAGTTATAACACTTCATGCCACCTTACCTCATTTATTCTTCTTCCACTTTGGTTTCTTTCAGCATCTTTACCAAGATATCCGCCATATCCGTCATATCCTGATTGTAAATCGCTTCCTCCGCATCCTCAATCTCAAGGCTGGGATGAAATTTTTTTAATTCTTCTTCAAAGTTAATCATAGCAACTCCTTTATCTCGCCAATCAGATACAGGGAACCTGCAATGTATATCCGCTCACCGCTTTTTTTATGGGAAAGTAATGCTTTAAAAGCCTCCTTTACACAACGGTAACTGTTTATATTGATCCCTGCACAATCAAACATATTCTGAAGCACTTCCACCTCAACTGCCCGCTCACTCTCTAACTGTACTACGGAAATATCAGTAAAAAGGCCGCTTGTTACAATTTCCTCTATCATATGGGCATAGTCCTTATCGTCTACTACACCAAATAAAAGATGCCTGTCTATCAGGCAGCCATCCTGAGAAACCGTTTCCAGAAAAGCTTGGACACCGTCTCCGTTATGGGCACCGTCGGCATAAACCCCCGGCATTATTTCTTCCATCCGGCCGGCCCAAAAGGCTGCTTCTACACCTTGCCGGATTGCATTGACAAAAAATCCGTCCCTGCCTAAAATAATCTCCAATGCCCTGAGTGCCAATGTAACATTTTCCATCTGGTATCTGGCTATGGTATTCAAACGAAGCCTAATACTATCATAATATAGGGAATGATAAGAAAAATCAATGCTTTTGTTATTAAATTTCAAGAATGTATAGTCGTTTTTCGACACTAAATATGACGGGATTTGCAGTTTATTTGCGCATTTTGTTAAGATGTCCACTACCTGACCGTTTGTTTCCCAACAGACAACAGGTGCACCTGTATGCATGATTCCTGCCTTTTCCTCAGCTATTTTCGAAAGTGTATCCCCCAAATATTGTGTATGGTCCAACCCAATATGGGTAATGATGGAAACTATTTTGTCTGAAACCGCGTTTGTGGCATCCAGTCTACCTCCTAAACCGGTCTCTAAAATACAATAATCCGCATTTACATCTTTAAACAAGAGCATGGCCATAAAAAATAGATATTCAAAAAAGGTGGGATGATAGCCTCCTGAATTATCCGATTCCATCCAAGAAATATTCTCATATATTTTTAAAAAAGCCTGTAAAAACTCTTCCTTTTCTACCATTTTCCCGTCAATGACAAAACGTTCCCTTATATCAGTTAAATGGGGTGAAGTAAACAAACAGGTTTTATATCCGGAACTTTTTAGTACCGCACATAAATAAGCACAAACGGAGCCTTTTCCATTTGTGCCGGCTACATGTATTATTTTCATGCCTTGATCCGGACTCCCCAGCTTCTTTAAAAATGCACGGGTATCTTCCATGGTATTTTTACTTGTAAACCGGGGAATTCGGATTAAATAATCCACTGCATCTTCATAGCTGCCAATCTCTTCTTTAATCAAAACAACTACCGCCTTTATCCTACTGATTTAGGATGCCGCAAGCCGAGCCCACGGCACCCTATTATACATTTACCTAAGCTGCCCCAAACGGAGTATCACCTGCTCCCTCATTTGGGTATACTTTATGAGCTTTTCTTTTTCTTCAACTATTTTTGCCTCCGGTGCCTTAGAGAGAAACCGCTCATTCTTCAGCATACCTTCTGCACGAGCCATTTCTCCTGCCAAACGTTTTTCTTCCTTTTGTAAACGTTCTATCTCCTGTCCGATATCTACCAGCTCTCCGAATGGAATATATAGGGAGGCTCCGGGAATCACAACCGAAACTGCATCTGATGCAATACCTTCTTTGCCTGCCTGCACAAACACCTCGCCGGCATGGGCAAGGGAAGCAAAAAACAATGCACCCTCATTAAAAGAATTACGGATATCCTCATTCTCACTTACTACATATACAGAGGCCTTTCTGCTCGGAGCTACATTCATCTGGGTCCGAATTGTCCTGATTTTGTAGACTGCTTCTTTTATAATCTCAATATCTTTTTCATCCTTTATAAAGCTGCGTTCCTTTACGGATAACGGCCAGGAAGAAATCATAATGGATTCTTCCTCGGACTGCAGGGTACAGAAAATTTCTTCCGTCACAAAGGGCATAAAGGGATGCAGAAGCTTTAATGCATCCAGCAGAGCCGTCCTTAATGTGTAAAGCGCCGCATTTTGACTGATTGCATCCTCCGTATTATAAAGTCTGGGTTTTACCATTTCTATATACCAGTCACAGAACTCATCCCAGATAAAATCGTAAACTTTTTGTACCGCAATACCAAGCTCAAAGCTTTCCATATTATCGGTAACTTCCTGAATAAGACTATTTAATTTAGAAAGAATCCACTTATCAACAGGCTCTAACTCATTTTCCTTAGGTACCGTTACTTCTTTTCCTTCTGTGTTCATCATGATAAAACGGGATGCATTCCATACCTTATTAGCAAAATTGCGGGATGCCTCCACTCTTTCGAAATAAAAACGCATATCATTTCCCGGTGCATTACCGGTAATTAAGGTAAGCCTCAACGCATCCGCCCCATATTTATCAATCACATCGAGAGGATCAATTCCGTTTCCTAAAGATTTTGACATCTTACGCCCTTGGCTGTCACGAATCAAACCATGGAAGAGTACGGTATGAAAGGGTTTCTCTCCCATATGCGCAAATCCAGAGAATATCATACGGATTACCCAGAAAAAGATAATATCATAGCCGGTAACCAAAACATCCGTGGGATAAAAATAGTTTAATTCTTCTGTCTTATTGGGCCATCCCAAGGTGGAGAAAGGCCATAAAGCCGATGAAAACCAAGTGTCCAAAGTATCCTCGTCCCGGGTGAAATGCGTATGATTACATTTACCGCAAACAGAGGGCTTTTCTTTGGCTACCACTACATCCCCGCATTCATCACAATAATAAGCAGGAATTTGATGCCCCCACCAAAGCTGACGGCTGATACACCAATCACGAATATTGTCCGTCCAGTTAAAATAGGTTTTCTCCATACGCTTAGGTATCAGTTTGATTTCTCCGCTTTTTACCGATTCCACTGCCGGCTTAATTAATTCCTCCATTTTAACAAACCACTGCTCTTTAACCAGGGGTTCAATCGTTGTCTTGCATCTGTCATGAGTACCCACATTATGAGAGTATTCCTCTATTCTGACTAGGAGCCCCATCTCATCAAGCTCTTTTACGATGCCCGCCCTTGCCGCATAACGATCCATGCCCTCGTAGCTTCCGCCGTTTTTATTGATTGTAGCATCATCATTCATAATATGGACAATAGGTAGATCATGACGTTTTCCTACCTCAAAGTCATTAGGGTCGTGTGCAGGAGTTATTTTTACGACACCTGTGCCAAATTCCATGTCAACATAGCTGTCAGCTACAATGGGAATCTCTCTGTTTACAATGGGCAGGAGAACCTTTCTCCCTATTATATCCTTATATCGGGAATCCTCGGGATTTACTGCTACTGCCGTATCTCCCAGCATTGTTTCAGGCCGGGTCGTGGCAAATTCTACAAATTCCGTGGTACTCACGTTATTATTTTCTGTAAGCAGCGGATATTTAATATGCCATAAATTTCCTTCCTGTTCAATATATTCAACCTCTGCATCAGAAATTGAGGTATTACATACCGGGCACCAATTAATGATACGGGAACCCTTATAGATAAAACCTTTTTCATGCATCTTACAAAACACTTCGGTAACGGCCTCATTACAGCCCTCGTCCATAGTGAATCGTTCTCTCTCCCAATCACAGGAAGAACCTAATTTCTTTAACTGAGAAATAATTCTGCCGCCATATTCCTCTTTCCATTCCCATGCACGCTCTAAAAATTTTTCTCTTCCCAGCTCGTGCTTTTCAATTCCCTCTTCCTTTAATTTCTCAATGATTTTAACCTCAGTGGCAATGCTGGCATGGTCGGTTCCGGGCTGCCAAAGCGCATTATAGCCTTGCATTCTTTTAAAGCGTATCAGAATATCCTGCATTGTATTATCCAGTGCATGACCCATATGAAGCTGACCGGTAATATTAGGAGGGGGCATTACAATCGTAAAGGGTCGTTTCGTATGATCCACCTCAGCATGAAAATAATGCTTCTCCATCCATTTTTTATAGAGCCTGTCTTCAATCCCTTTCGGATCATAGGCCTTTGCCAATTCTTTACTCATTACTTTCTCCTTCCGAAACTTTAAATATTAAATTAATAAAGAGGCAGACAAAAACGCCCTCCACTGATCTAAATCAGCAAAGGGCGATTGCTCACGGTACCACCTTTGTTCACAGCTTACGCTGTCTTAGTGACTTCAACTAAAGTCTTGTCCTTTAACGGGGACAAATCGTGAAGGCTTAATTGCTTAAAGCTTTCTGCCTTCCGGTTCCAAAACTACCTTCCATATTCCTTCCTTCAAATGATCTTTCAGCCGGATATCTCCGAATCATTCTCTCTGATAAGGGGTAATATGTACTCCTTTTTGTCACTACCTTTAAGATTTATTCTATCTCTATTTGTTCTATACTATAACCATTTTCCCACTTACTGTCAAGTTTTATTCGTATGACAACAAACTATGTATTCATTATTTTGCTACAGGAGTTCCGCACTTTGTACAGAATGCACCGCCGCTTAAAGGTGCACCACAGTTACTGCAAGCACTTGCTTCAGCTGCCTGCTGAACCGGAGCCTGCTGAACGGGAGCCTGCTGCATTGGTGCTGCTTGCTGC
>CAZJAS010000091.1:0-7725 GCA_964544135.1 uncultured Clostridium sp.
CCTCCTTTGCATGTTGTTGATTATTTACGTTTTCAGTAACATTTCATACACAACTCAATACTAATTCACTACATTTCTAGTTTTTTATAATTCCGTCATTTTCCGTTTTCTAATATCCAGACAATTTACTGCATTTCCTTCTATAGTCATAATATATATCTTTTTATTAACTATGTTCATATTATATATCAAGACACTGTTGTAGCCAATAAAAACATTAACTTAAAACCCACTAATTTACTCTTTTTCATACACTGAACCTGGATTTATGCAACAAAAAACCGGAGAAAAATAATTTTCTACTTTTCTCCAGCTTATTTACTCTTTATATGAAGTTCGGTTTCTTAGTGGGTACATACCGTATTGGTATATTTGTTTATTAATTCTCCCATTATAATTATGCCACAATTCCCACACCTCTCAGCGCTAAACACATAAACAATACACCCTCCGTTACTAAGCTTAGTGTGTTGTTGATATGTACCACTTGTATATGAATGGTTGCACTCTGCAAGAGGCATTATTACATCATCCTCTATTATATAGACATTGCCTTCCTCATCAATAAATATATTTTCTGTATCAACTACAAAAACTTCCGGTGTATCCACATGGGGATGAGCAAACACGGTAAGAGTATTCCCCATAAGTAAAGTAACCGCCAAAATTACTGCAAATAACTGAGATATTTTCATCCTCTTTCTTTTCTTCATAGTCTTTCCTGCCTTTCTTTTGTTTCTATTTAATAATCCTTTGTATATATTATAATCTCTTTATCCATCTCATTTATTTAATGCTTACATACCATATTGGTACTTTCACTTAACAGGTTCCCTTGTAACAATTCTTTACAGTGTTCACACATCTGTGCCTCGTAGGTAATAACAATACAACTTCCATCAGAGATAATTTGATGCGTTTGTAAAGTTCCGCTTAGATAGGAATGCTCGCAATCTAAAGGATCATCTCCACTCTCATCCAGATTATAAATATTTCCTTCTTCATCTATGAACTGGTTTTCATACACAATCTCATCGTCATATATACTTAATACATCATTTGGTACAAAAAACGAAGTACTATTTATATCAAAATTCTCATTTACAATAGTACCATCTTTCATTTCAATCTTTGCTACAAGAGGATACGCAAATGCAGTTAGTGAATTGGCTAAAATCAATGCTACTATTAGTAATCCCATAAATATCTTATTCTTAAGGGGCCTTTCCACATAGAACATAATTTTCAGTATTCTCTTTTCTGCCCTCTTACCTGCTTTTGTAAGCGTACTGGAAAACTCGATTTTCTCTTCGGACTTTACAAGATTATCTACAATAAGCTTTCCATATGAATTTTTATCCTCCGGCGGACTATTCTTCATCATAAATTCATCGTTTGAGGTCTCGCTTGCTATATCCACTTTTATCTTAAGCAAATGTGCCAAAGGGTTAAACCAATGAATACAGGTAGCCAGTTCTGCTAACTGCTTCGTCAATATATCCATCTGCTTAATATGCCGCATCTCATGTCTTAACAGTAATTCTCTATGCTTTAAATTACTGTCTTCATATATGAAGATAACGGGGGAAAAGAGTCCGATTGTAAAAGGAATCATATCCTGTTCACAAGATAAAACCACTATCTTGCGCCTGATGCGATATTCCTTCCTTATCTTTTCCATCATCTCTAAGGTCTCAGGACTGCAGATACTTCTGCTTATGGTAAGCTGTTTTCTCCTGATATGTAAATAGTGGATGATTTTTGCTAGTAACATGGCTACCGCAACACCAATCCAAATGAAGAAAATCAGCCGCTGAATCTCATAGCTCCAATTCATTTTTACACCTGATTCGGTCATTATTTCCTTATACGGCAAGTTTTTTATCTCAAGTTCATCGTATAAAATTGGTATAGATGTGTAACTAATTAACACTCTGTAGTACTCTGCTACTTTAACCAATGGAATCAAGAAATAAAGCAAAGCTGCTTTATATAAGATATAGCTTGCCCGCTCCGACAAAAAATTCTTACTTGTCCTATTGATTAATAAAATAACTAAAAATAAGATACTGCCTGACAAAGTCATAATTGTTATATAGTTCACAATACCCCCTAATAAGTTTAATGGTTCGTTGATAGGTACTCGTATTTAACTTATCTTTCTAAACTTTATTTATATTAAAAGCATATTGTAATGGCAACCGCAGCTTGTAATGAACAAACAACGATTATCTCTTACCAATGCCTAATATACCAATTATACTTATTCAGGCTTCAAACAGCCTTGTCAAACACGACAAGCTAACTACACTCGTCTCTAATCAAATATTCATAATATATGAATTATGTAACAAAGCAATATGAGGCTTTGCTACTCGTAATGTCTAACTCAAATAATTTAACGATTGTTTTAATCTAGCTATAATGTGAAATACTACTCACAACTAGACTTCACCTTACTAGTCCTCATTATATTAGCTACTATCATATCGGATGCTAAATAACCATATCATCAACCTGATGATGTCTACCCCCGACTAGCTATTTACATACGCCAAATATGTTTATCTAGCTTATGCAAGTTTCTAACAACATTGTAACTAACGACAAGTTATCTGGGCTTGTCTATTAATAACACTCTCTACAATTACTCTTTACCAGCAAAACGCTTGTCCCATATCAAAGTGTATAATTATGATTTACTACAAGTAGTCTTAATTTTTGTTGCCTAACACAAACAAGCTGGGCATACTCCCCGCTATTGCTTCATTATATAGAGATTAATTGCAATCAATTATTTCTGAGTCATAGAATCAATCAACTTGTTTAATTCTTCCGCATCGGATTTTTCGATTTTATCCCTGCCGGTTAATGCTGCACAGAAATTCTCTAATTTACCTGAGTACATATTATCTAATATTTCTTGTGTGTACTTAGCCAAATATTCATTCCTTGTACATGCAGCCTTAACAAAAGCTCTTTTTCTCAAGACCAGCTGCTTATCTTCTAATCTAACAAGAAGGGTATTAAGTGTCTGTCTCTTCCAGCTCTTACCGCTTCCGTTAAATATATCCAGAAGATCCTTAGTGAGAATATAGTCCTCCTGATCCCAAAGGACATCCATAATCTCATATTCCGTAGTTGCTAACTGATATTTTCTTTTCATTTTTCTTCACCATATCCTTATCTTTATTGTCTTTACGATACGTAATAGTGTAAGATACTTATACCTATATGTCAATAAATCTAAAGTGTTGTTTGTATCAAAAAAGTCTAGTTTGTCTTCCAATTTTTACCTATTTGCTATTATACATTCATTCTACTATTTTAGCAATAGAAATTGACAAAAAATGACATATTGACAAAATTGACAAAAAATGACATATTTCTACACGGCATCAAATATTCCACCTTGCGGCAATAGAAAAAATGTACTATTATAATGAAAAGATAGATAATTCGTAGAAGAATCGAGGAACAGTTATGACGACCAACGAAAAAGCATTAATGCTCCATGAACAGTGGAAGGGTAAACTTGAAATCGTAAGTAAGTCTCCCGTAAAAACCAGAGAAGACCTGGCTCTTGCCTATACACCCGGTGTTGCAGAACCCTGCAAGAAAATCGCAGAGGATAGGGAAGCAGCTTATAAATATACCATAAAATCCAATACGGTAGCCGTTATTTCAGATGGCAGTGCTGTACTGGGATTAGGAAATATCGGGCCCTATGCCGCTATGCCTGTTATGGAAGGTAAAGCTGTTTTATTTAAAGAATTCGGGGATGTCAATGCAATTCCCATTTGCCTGGATACACAGGATACCGAGGAAATCATTAAAACAGTTACCCATCTTGCTCCCGGCTTTGGAGGCATTAATTTAGAAGATATCAGCGCACCCCGCTGTTTTGAAATAGAGGAACGTTTAAAAGAAATACTGGATATCCCAGTATTCCATGATGATCAGCATGGTACGGCTATCGTGGTGCTGGCTGGCATTATCAATGCCCTAAAAGTAGTGGGAAAGGAAAAAGAAAACTGCAAGGTGGTAATAAACGGTGCCGGAAGTGCAGGTGTTGCTATCGCCAAGCTGCTATTAAACTATGGCTTTAAAGACATCATTATGTGCGGAAGAGCGGGAATTATATCTAAGGATTCAGAGAAAATAAACTGGATGCAGAGAAAAATGACGGAAATCACCAATCTGCAAAACCAAACAGGCTCCTTACAGGATGCCATAAAGGGCGCAGATATATTTGTCGGTGTTTCCGCTCCCGGTATTGTAACGGAAGAAATGGTAGCTTCCATGAATCAAGATGCCATACTTTTTGCCCTGGCAAATCCGGTTCCCGAAATCATGCCCCAGCTTGCGAAGGCTGCCGGTGCAAAGGTAGTAGGTACGGGCCGCTCCGATTTCCCCAATCAGGTAAATAATGTAGTTGCTTTTCCCGGTATCTTCAAGGGTGCTTTGGAAGGCAGGGCTTCACAGATTACAGAAAAAATGAAGCTGGCTGCCGCTATCGCCATAGCGGGATTGGTGCCGGAAGACGAATTGCATGAAGACAATATTATGCCCCAGCCCTTTAACCCCGAGGTGGCTAATGTGGTTGCGGATGCGGTAAAGGCTCATATTGAATAGATATTATAATGATGCAATTAACTGTTTCATATCTCATGCGCTAACACAGCAAATAGAAGGGAGATGTTTTTATCACACAGGATGCCTTCACACTCTATAAATTAATTGTACTCTATATGCTTGACCGGGTGAATTTTCCTCTCACCAAGGTACAGGTGGGTGATTTTATTCAGGAAAAAGAATATACCAATTTCTTTACCCTGCAGCAGGTAATTTCTGAACTGATTGATACCGGCCTGATTTCAGCACAATCCATACGCAATAGAACACATCTTGCCATCACGGACGAGGGCAGGGAAACACTTCGTTTTTTTGAAAATCGTATCAGTGAGGGAATCAAGAAGGATATTGATAACTATTTTATTGAAAATGAATTTGATCTAAGAAATGAGGTTTCGGTACAGGGAGATTATTATAAATCTACCAGCGGTGAATTTGAGGCCCATCTCATAGCAAAGGACAGGGGTATCACATTGGTGGATATCACCCTTTCCGTTCCCGTGGAAGAGACTGCCGCTTCTATCTGTGATAATTGGCAGAAAAAAAACCAGAAAATCTATCAGCATTTAGTGGAACAGCTTTTTTAGTCTGTTCCACTTTCTTTTGCTTCTTTCCTGATTCTTTGCATATGCTCTTTTATGTTTGCCTCATAGCCGTTATCAGACGGCCTATAGAATTCTCTGCCTTCTAACTCCTCAGGCAGATACTGTTGGGTAACATAGTTATTTTTATAATCATGGGCATATTTATAACCGGTGCCCCTTCCCAATTTTTTGGCTCCCTTATAATGGGCATCCTGCAAATGGGGAGGGATGGGCAGATTCCCCGTTTCCATCACCGTACTATATGCATCCCCGATGGCATTTACCGCTGCATTGCTCTTGGGTGCCGATGCCACATAGGATACCGCCTGTGCCAATATAATCTGTGCTTCGGGCATTCCTATACGTTCCACCGCTAAGGACGCATTCACTGCCACCACAAGGGCCATTGCATCCGCATTTCCCACATCCTCTGCCGCACATATCATAATCCTTCTGGCAATAAAAGTCACACTCTCTCCCGCATATAACATCCTGGCTAAATAATAGACTGCCGCATCCGGGTCAGATCCCCTCATACTTTTAATAAATGCTGAAATCGTATCATAATGGCTATCCCCGTTTTTGTCATAGCGCATCACCCTCTTTTGAATACATTCCTGCGCCACCTCGAGTGTGATATGGATTTTACCATCCTCACTCCTTTGCGTGGTCATGATCCCAAGCTCAATGGCATTGAGTGCATGTCTGGCATCTCCGCCTGACAGCTCCGCCAAAAACTCCAAGGCATTCTCTTCGATAACGGCATCATAAGTACCCATGCCCTTCTCTTTATCATAAACCGCCTTATTTAATAACTGCTTGATATCCTCTATTCCCAAGGGCTGTAATTCAAAAATAACAGAACGTGAAATCAAAGCACCGTTCACTTCAAAATAAGGATTCTCGGTGGTTGCACCGATCAAAATAATCGTACCGTCCTCCACAAACGGAAGCAGATAATCCTGTTGCCCCTTATTGAACCGATGTATTTCATCAATAAAGAGAATGGTCCTCTTCCCGTACATACCCTGGTCTTCCTTGGCCTTTTTAATTACTTCCTCCATATCCTTTTTGCCGGAGGCAGTTGCATTGATCTGCTTAAACTGGGCACTGGTGGTATTGGCAATCACCTTTGCCAATGTAGTCTTTCCTGTGCCGGGCGGTCCGTAAAATATGATGGAGCTTAATTTATCCGCTTTTATCGCACGATAAAGCAGCTTATCTTTTCCGATAATATGCTGCTGCCCCACCACCTCCTCCAGCGTAACAGGCCGCATCCTTGCCGCCAGGGGAGATTCCTTTTCCATATTGTTTTGCCTCATATATTCAAATAAATCCATTTGATTTCATCCTCACTTTGGTTGTCCATACGGTACTATTATAGCATAATATTTTGGAATATATATAGAGTGTGAAAAGAAATTCTAAGTACCTACTAATTTTGTGCAAAGCAATGGGAGCCCGGAGGCTCCCTTTAAAATGCAGATAATCAATATGGTAGTTACTAAACATAATTTTCACTCTGGGAAGCATAAAGACGCTTATATTCATTTCCTAATTGCATTAACTGGCTATGGGTTCCATACTCAAGGATTCTCCCCGACTTCATGACTGCAATTTTATCTGCAAACTTTACCGATGTTATTCTATGTGTTACTATGACTGCTGTTTTTCCCAAGGTAACGTTGCGGATATTCCGATACATATTAGATTCTTCTACAGGGTCAATTGCAGATGTGGGCTCATCAAAGACTATCATATCGAAGTCCCTATATATTCCTCTAGCAATTGCAACCTTCTGCCATTCGCCGCCGGACAAATCAATCCCTCCAAACTCTTTTCCCATAAAGGTATTCATTCCTTCCGGAAATACTCTTTCATTGGAATTTATATCAGAATAAGAGATTGCTCTTTCCAAATTTTCATTCTTATCATCTTTACTGCTTATTTTGATATTCTGCTTAAGTGTCATTGCATAATTAAAATGATTTTGAAAAATAGATGTTATACCCTTACGATTCTCATCACGAATTATAGTTCCTTCCGTAGGTTCATATAAACCCATAATCAGTTTGGTCAATGTAGTTTTACCGGAGCCATTTTCACCTACGATGGCTAAAGTTCCCCCTTCCTGTATGGTAAGGGAAATGTCTTTCAGAACCTTTTGCTCACTATTCGGATAAGAAAAACTCACATTGGAAAGTTTTTCACAGACTCCTGTTTCCTTAACCTCTTTATTTTCAATATCAATACTCATAAAATTTAAATAATTTTTTACAGAAGCAAGCTCCTCGGAGATGGTTCCAAACTGTCTTAAAACTGCTTCATTCATTGTAGAAAACAGTGCATCTATGGAGCTGAAGATAGCAGCAAATGCTCCGATTGAAATAATGCCTTGGGCAACAAATGCAAGGGACAATAAAATGATAGCTATAAAACCGATCGATTGTATTATCCTTAATATAATATTAGTCCTCTGTCTGCTGCTATATGTTTTCCATTCCTT